>JAAWCL010000087.1 GCA_022793235.1 Bacilli bacterium
AGTGACAAAATATAGATGATTTTTTGCATTATAAGTAATAAATGAATGAAGCTTAGAATGATAAGTACTATTCTGAATCATTTTGCCATATTGAACATCCCGATTAAAAAGAAACTGCATAGAAAAGTTAAAGTTTACAGTAAAAGATTTAGGTTCATAATGCGTATTTTTAATAGAAAACACCCTAAGTTCCAAATCCTCTTCTTGACTAATAGAAATTTCTGTTTTGATAATAAACTCATCATACCTTTTGATATAAGAGGCAATAGCTTCATTAAAAACATTTTTATATTTACAGGCTGGATCATAGGAGTGTAAAGAATAAATAGCATTTGATTTTTTATCTTGAATAGAAAAAGAAAAAGTATCTTGCTTATATAATAATATATTTTTATATTGACTAAAGCTTTGTCCTGCCTCATCTAAAAAAAGAGTATAATTTTTATTAGAAAGAAAATTAAAATGAAGAGGAAAAGTAGGATGAATAGATTGTTTCTTAAAGGTCTCTATAGAATGAAAAAAAGAAGAAGATTTTCCTTGAAGAGAAAGAAGAGATTTTAAAATATGTTGAATCAAAATAATATTTTGATAAACACAGGTTTCATACTCCATCAATAAACTTGAAATAGTGAGACCCTTTAATGAAAGGGAAAGAGAAAGAACCTCAAGTAACTTAGTCTTATTAGGTCTATTTTCAATTTCTTTAATAAAATAAAATAAGGAATAAGATTTTAAATTCCTATTTATATCATAATATGTATTAATAGAAATGTTTTTATCCAAATCCAACTTAAAAAGTATAGACTGAATCAATAAATATTCAGTTCTTTTTTTTTCCTCTTCGGCTATAATCATACTCAACTTTTTAATAAAAATAAAATAAGTATCCTCCAATAAGTGTTCCTTTTTTTTATATAAAGGAAGAAATGATTTTAAATCTCTTTTAGTAACTTGATAATTTTTATTTCGAAGAAAAGAAGAAAGAGGAGTTTCTATCTTTTTAAATTTTAACAAGGACAGGGGAGTCAGTTTTGTTAAAGAAGAAAGAATAATTTGCTTATTTTTTAAAAGTAACTCTTGTTCTTTAGAAAAATAGGAAGTAGAGCATTTCAAATATTTCTTAATCATTTTAACTTCTAACATAGCAAACTCTCCTCCTTAATTTTAATTATAACCCAAAAAAAGAGGCGTGTATAGAAAAAGAAAAAAATACTCTAAAAAAGAGTATTATTAAATAATATCAATATATTTTTTATTTTTTTCTTCATCGATTTTAGGAACAAGAATGGTTAAAGTTCCATCAAGAAAGGAAGCTTTAATTCCATCTTGATCAATATCACCTAAATAGAAACTTCTAGAACATTTTCCATATCTTCTTTCACGACGAATATATTTTTGTCCTTCCTCTTTGTGAACATCTTTCTTTTCGCAATTAATAATCAAATTTCCATTATTACACTCAATTTTAATATCTTCCTTTTTGTATCCAGGTAAATCCATTTCTACAATAAAAGTATTCTCCTTTTCTGAAATATCACATTTCATGTCATGATTATTTGCCTCCAATAATTCATCAAATACATCATCAATATAAAACTTTCTTGGTAACATAATAGCACCTTCCTTTCATTTATAGTTATAGCACTCTTTTTAGCACTTGTCAAGCAAGAGTGCTAATTTTGTTAAAACTACATTTATAGTATGGTAAAGAAAAAAACCTTTATACCAAAGGATAAATAGCTTGTAAAGCAGTAATAGCAATCACGCCAACAATAGAATCAACATCACATCCACGAGATAAATCATTTACTGGCTTATTAAGTCCTTGTGTTAGAGGTCCATAAGCCTTAGCATGTGCTAAACGTTCTGTAATCTTATAACCAATGTTTCCAGCATCTAAATCAGGGAAAATTAAAATATTAGCATGCCCAGCTACTTCACTATTAGGCATTTTTTTCTCAGCAATAGAAGGAATAATAGCTGCATCAAATTGCATTTCACCATCAAGCTTCAAATCGCTATAATTTTTTTTAGCAAGACAAACCGCTTGTTTTACTTTATCTTGATCTGGGCAAAGAGAAGAAGAAAGGGTAGAATGAGATAAAAAAGCAATTTTTGCCTCTCCCTCAAAAAACATACTGAAAGTTTTAGCAGAACTCTTAGCAATAAAAGCAAGTTCCTCACTAGTAGGATTTTGAATCATGCCACAATCCGCATAAATAAAGCAACCATTATGACCTAAGCTCTTATCCTCAAGCTCCATCAAAAAGAAAGAAGAAGCAATTTTTTCTTCAAAAGAAGCTTTGATAATCTGTAAAGCAGGTCGCAAAGTATCACTTGTAGTAGAAACAGAACCACTAACAAGACCTTCAGCTAAGCCTTCTTTAACAAGCATATTGCCAAAATAACGATAATTATTTAAAACAATTTCTCTGGCCTCATCAAGTGTAATGCCTTTATCTTTACGAATCTCATAAAAAGCCTGAACCAAATCAGCAGATTTTTTATAAGTTTTAGGATTAATAATTAGAACATCTGTAAGTACAACCCCTTCCTTTTGAGCAATCTCCATAATTTTTTCTTCTTCCCCAATTAAAATAGGAATAGCGAAACCCTCTTTTTGAACAATAGAACAAGCCTTAAGTATCCGAATATCTTCAGTTTCAGGAAGAACAATACGAACAAGCTTTTTACCTGCTTTCCTTTTAATTTCATCTATTATATTCATATAATCATGTCTCCTTACAATAAGATTTTATCAATTATTTAAGAAAAAGTTAAGTAAATCTAAAAAAAATAAGCAAACAAAGAAAAGATATGTTAAAATAAAAAACAAAAAAAGGAGCCCAAACTATGAAAATCATTACTATTTCAAAAAAGAAATTAAAATATTTTTCAAAATATAAATTGAACTCCAAAATTTCTAATACAGAAGGAATAAAATATAGGGTAGAAGGTGTATGTTTAAATTTAGAAGATAAAAATTTTATCGTAAAAAAATTTGGAGAAGATATTTATACAGGATTATATAAAAAAACAGATTTCAAAAATAAAAATATAGCAGAAATGAATCCTACAACTTCTAAATTATATACTATAGCAACTCTAGCAGACTATAAAGAGCAAATCGGAATAGAAGAAATTTGTATTCCTCAAGTCTTGGTAGAAATAGAAGAATATGAAATGATAAGCTACTTTTTAATACCAGAGATAGAAAACTCTGAAAATTTAGGAATAATTTTAAAGGATACAAAAATTTCAAGTGAAGAAAAAATAAATTATCTCTACCAAGCAGGAAAAATTTTAGACAGAATTTTAGGTTTAGATTTAGATATAAAAATAAACATTGGAGATTTAAGAGAATACAATTTTATAGTGGACCAAGCAAAAAAAGTACATATAGTTGATACAGATAGTTTTTATCTTCATATTGGTTATTTGCCAGAATCTTATTATCTACCATCTATGTGTTCTGCATTTAGAGAACAACCAAAAAAATATAGAAATAAAATTAATGACAATACAGATATATGGTGTTATATTTCCATGATTTTTAATACTCTATTGGATAATAAAATCTATATTTTAGAAAAAGAAGATTATTTTAATTATTTGAAATACTTAAAATACTTAGGATTTAAAGAAGATATATTACTCTGCTTTAAAAAAATATTCTCCGAAGAAGAAAATAAAAATCCTTATCAGTATTTAGATCAAATTCCATTAGATAAATTAGAAGAAACAAATAACAGAAGCTATAAGAAATATAAAAGAGCAAAAAATTTATTTTAAAAAATAGAAAATTATCCATACTTTTGACATCATTGAGAAAAGAATAAACAAAAAACAAAGAAAATATGTTATGATGATATGCATACTACTAAAAAAAAGGAATAAATAATATATTATAACAAGGAGATGTATATGAATAGTACAACACAAGCATTATTAAAAAGTTTTTTTGGGAATTTATTTTTATCAATTGTTAAAATCATTATAGGTTTCACTGGGAAATCGAGTGCTCTAATAGCAGATGGAGTGCATTCTTTTAGTGACCTAGCAACAGATGCAGTAGCCTTGTTTGGAAATTATTATTCTAATAAGCCTGCAGATGATGAACACCCATTTGGACATGGAAGGTTTGAGTATTTAACTTGTCTGATTATAGGAATCATAGTCTTATTTTTAGGTTACCAGATTATAGTATCAGCTTTAAATATTAGCTATATAGTTCCAAGTAAATTAGTAATTATAGTAAGTCTGTTTACTATTATATTCAAATATTTTTTAGCAGCATATTTAATTCAAATAGGAAAAAGAACAAACAATCAAATATTAATATCAAGTGGACGAGAAAGTAATATGGATGTAGTAAGTTCTCTATTTGTTTTATTATCAGGTATTCTAATGCAATTTTCGAAAGAATATTCTATTCTAAAGTATTCCAACTTAATTGCCACATTAATTGTAGGAGTATTAATAATCAAAACAGGTTTTGACATATTAAAAGATAACTTCTCAGCAATACTTGGAGAAAATGAGCCAGAAGAAAATATAAATAGAATGAAAACCATCATCAAAAAGGAAGAAAAAATAATAGATATAGACAGTTTTGTAGCGTTAAGAAATGGACCTTATTTACAAATAACAGGAGAAGTAAGTATGGAAAAATCATTAACCTTACAAGAAGTACACGACAAATTAGAAAAAATAGAAGAGGAACTAAAAAAAGCAGATAACAGAATAAGATATATAAATATTCATGTAAATCCAGTCAAAACAAGCAAAAAAAGAGAAAAGAAACAAAAACAAACGATATGAATTAAAATAAGCAAAGAAAAAAGTGATGATTAATACAAATAAAAAACTTCTTTTAGGGAGTTTTTTTATGGTATAATGATAATAGTCTAGAATAGGAGAAAAGAAAATGGAAAATAAAAAAGAAGAGAAAGAAGTGATTGTATATAATATTCCAGGAGTAATTATTCCAGAACAAATGACAGATAATGGAATTATAAAAGGGGAAAACAACCTAAATCAAACTCCACAACCCATAAAGAATACAAAAGAAGAAAATAAAACACCACCTAATCCCTCACAAGTAGTATCACACAATAATCAGACTATAACAAACTCAATAAGCAATCAAACTCCTATACCACAAACAAATAACATACCTATAAACCAAGTTATGACTCCCACTAAAGAAAGAGCTCAAAATATAACTCAAATTCCAAATAATAATAATCTCCAACCCCCTTCACCTCCAATAAATCAAAAAAAAATAGAAGAAACTCCATCCAAAAATAAAGTAATCCCTCTTCTAATAGGAATTATTGTAATGTTAATGGGAACAATATCTTATTTTATATATAAAGATTTTATTACACCAAAAGAAGAGATAGATCCTGTAAAAGAACTACAAAGAAAAAGAACTATAAACTTAAATAGCCTACTAGTACAAAAACTATATAATTATGTAAATTTGGATAGTTGTAAAGATCAAATCAACTTCTTTTATGGAGAGAGTAATAATATAACTGCAAAAGATTTATCAAATGAAACAAAAAATTATTTAGCATATAGACAATTATTAAATAAAGATATAAAAAAAGAGAACTGTAGTAATTATGGGAAAGCATTACACAAAAATGATACAACACATCAGTGGTACTGTGGAGAAGAATATTTACATAGCAAAACAAACAATTTTAATGATGAAACAAGTCTAACAAATAGAATTGATAATGAAGTATTAAAAAAACAAGTGGAAGCTATTTTTGGACCAGCAAGCTATAAAGAAGAAAATTTCACAGTCAATCCCTCTTTACGATATTTATATGATAATAAAGCTTCTTCTTATATTTTACAGACTACAAATGGTAAGAATATCTGCAAGGAATACACAAATAAACTAGAAAAGGCCTTTAGAAAAGGTGATGATATAACAATAGTGGTAAAAGTCACAAACAAAGAAAATAAAAGAATGCAAATGTTTAACTATACATTTATAGAAAGTGAAGATGGAAATTATTATTTTAAGGCATTAAATAAAGAGGATATCTAAAAGATTTATTTGTTTGATCGAGATGCAATATCTGTAATTGTAAAAGAAGACAGAAATGAAGAGATAAAAAGGCCTTTTTCTTTAAAATTTACTAACAGAAAGATATTAGATATGGGTATGTGTCCTTTTTGATAGTAACAAATTATTGCTCCTTAAATTCAAATGAATAATAAAGATTAGAATAGACATAGAAAAATATATATGATAAACTATAAAGCACAAATGAGGTGAGGATTGTGCTAAAAGAAAAAGAAATAATGGAAGTAATGAAAATATATGAAAATATGTTAGCAACTTTAGATAAGGTAATAATAGGGCAAAAAGGAGTTAAAAAAGCAGTAGCAACCTCGATTCTTTGTGATAGAAATAGTAAAATATTACTTACAGGAAATACTGGGCTGGGAAAAACAACCTTATCCAATTTTTTAGCAAGTAATCTGAATTATCAACGGATTTCTGTAACTTCTGATATGATACCCAATGATATTCAAGAACAATTAAAAAACAGCCAAGAAATGAGAATGTTACAAATAGATGAATTTAATAGGGCAAATGGAAAATTACAATCCGCATTTTTAGAGCTCTTTGCTGAAAAACAAATGAGTATGAATGGTAAAAAATACGAATTTAATGATTTTTATGTTCTAGCAACACAAAATAGTGCAGATATAGCAGGCATTTTTAATGTGCCACAAGCTGTATATGATAGATTTGATGTCAATATCTATGTGGAAAATTTAACAAACGAGGAAAAAAGAATGCTTCTGTTTGGAGATTTTGAACCAGAAAAGAAAAATAATTTACAAGAACAAGATATAATAACAGCAAAAAGCGCTGTAGAACATTTTAATACAAAAAGAAAAGATGAAGATTTGATGATGCAAATATTCGAAATCATTGATAATATGACCATGAATGGAAAAAAAATATTTGCAGGATCAAATATTAGAGCACATAAATTTGCTCTTAAGTTAGTAAAATTAGTAGCGATAACAGAGGGGAGAGACTACATCTTACCAACAGATATTGTAGATTTTGTAAATTGCCTTTATATGCATAGAATTGATCAAACCAAGGTTAGATTGAATGATGAGAATATAAAAGAAAAATTTGAACAAGTGAAGAAAAAAATTCTCCATATAAAAATATAATCAAAGGAAAGAAAAAAGATGGATGAATTTGATATAGTGAAACAAAACTTAGACTACATTTTAGAAAAAGGCGATTTATACGATATGATAGCAAAAAAAGAAAAAGTATACCCAATGTCAAATGCTTTTTTGAAATTGAATATTTTCCTATTATCTCGTATGTTATATGTAGGAGTTTATATATATAGTAGTATAAAAGCACGCCATGCACCAGTTGAAAAGGTATATAATGCTCAAGAACAAATTCGTAAAATTTTAGGTGTAAATATAGATATCATACGCTCAAAAAAAACAAAGAAATTACATAGATCTCTAAAAAAAGAAAAGAAAACATTATCTATTCTTTATAAAACAGAAAATACAAATATAAATTCTTACATAGATCATTTAAAAAAAATAGCAGATTTTTGTGAATTATACTCTATAAATGAAATAGTATTAAGAGAAAATGATATTATGGCTTTATCAGAAGATATATTTATATGTGACTTTGGATATACAACTATGTCAGACATTTTAACGGGTAATGAATTATTATTAGAAGTAGATAAACTTTCTAAAGAGTATGTGCGAGTATTAACAAAAAATGAGTTATTAAAATTAATAGAAAGAATGAAAAAACAAAACATAAAGGATGAATTTATAAAAGAAATAATAGATAAAATAAAGGATCCTTTAATAAATGAAGCCTGTCAAAGTTTTTTTGTTGACAAAGATTTAGAAAAATTAAAAATGATGGTAGCATCAAGACTAACATTCTTTATGAATGAGGATAACATATCAAAAGATAAAATAGAGGGAAAAGTAATCGAATCTATTACTTTACATGATGAGTATATAAAAATCGTAACATATAATAAAGATAATAAAATAGTAAATAGAAAAGTAATGTATCTATATGAGTATTTAGAAGTAATGAGTAGTCAGGAATTAATAGCACAAAGCAAACAAAGAGAAAAGAACGATAAAATGTTAATAGCAGCACTCTACCTACATTTATATAATAATGACAACAAAAGTTTAAAACAAAAAACAAACGAGCTTGATATAAGCTTCTATGATAAGATTTATAATCAATATAAAGAAAAAAGAGATAAAAAAATAAAAAAGATAGAGGGACTCTATACAAAAAAGTACAAGATAGCAAAAAATCTAATTTCTCTTCTTTCTGCACTATATGTAACATGTATTTTATTCATAACAATTCTTTGTCCCATTTTCGCCATAAATTTTATAAAAAAACAAAACTCTAAGAGTGAAGATAAAAATAGAGTAAATATAGGTATAGAAAGTTTAGTCTATACGTATAAAAAATCAATAGAAATAGAAAAAGAAGTAATAACGAAATTGATAGGAAAATCAATAAATAAACTAGTAGAAATAAATAATGAATTAAGAGCCTTAACTGGAGATGTAGAGGATTATGAAAATAAGGATGAAATATTGGGCATAGTTTATGCAGGAAAAAACAATAAATTACCTAAATATTATGCGATGGACTATGCAACGAGTGCTATTTATTCAGAAGGTAAAATAGAGTATCAAATGAAAAAAGATAGGATTTCTTTTAAAAACATAAGAAATTTAGAAACTATATTTAAAGTAAAATATAGTATAAGTAGAAAAGAATTAAAGAGTGCCGTGAAAAATAAAACCATAAATATACCTTATGTATTATATCCAGTAGGAGAAAATTATGTTTTAACAGGTTTGGAAATTAAAGATCTAGAAGATATAAGTAAACGAATACTAATAGATTTTGAACGAGCATCAAGATTTGATAATTTGATAACAGAAAAAGAACAAGAGATGATTTTATCAATGAAAAATCCAACAGTTCTTTTCTATTATGGAATAAGTAAAGAAAAAGAAAATTCTTTTGTAGAAAATATAGAAAAAGAATATTCCTATACAAGCATGACTAAAGAGCAAATAAGAAGACAAATTATAAAAGGATTAGGATTATCACAAGATGCAACAACAGAAGAGATACTTAAAGAAATTAAAAATAAAAAATATTCAAAAACACCAATTAAAGATGCAGGTTTATCTAGAAAAATAGAAAAATTAAATGAAGAAGAATACTATGAAACCATTGCAGCACTTGACTCATTAGTATGCAATTTATCTACCTCTCTTGCTGTAGAAATAGATAAGGAACTCATTTATGTGACAGGCTTTTTAGATGATGGTGATGCCTATATAAAAAAAGAAGAAGCACATGCTTGGGCCATGAAGAAAGATGGAACCATCATAGATGTGACACCAACTACAATAACTTCAAAAGAAGAGGAAAAAAACAAGAAAAACAGTGGCATAACAGTAGTTTATACATTGATGCTAATCGTTTATTCTATATCAATAATAAATTATTCATATGGAGAAGAAATTGCATTAGCCATAAAGATAAAAAAAGTTAAAAAATTATTAAATAATCCAAGTATAGATAAAAACTATGCTTTAATAAAAAAAATACAATATGGAGGAATCAATCTTCCTAAAAAGAGTAATCCAAGTGAATTAATAGAAAAGATAGATAGAGAATTTGCAAGTTTTAATAAAGAAGAATTAAAAGAATTAAAAAGAAAAATACAGGAATATAGAAAAGTAAATGCACATGTTTCAAAAGATACAATAGAAATTGTAAAGGAAATACCTTTTATACAACAAAATAAAGAGTATATACAAAAAACATTAATAAAAAAGTAGAGCCACAAAATATAGAGATGAAATTTATTTTATAAATACAAAAAATATGATATAATAGGAAAGATTATTTTTTGGAGGTGTTATCTTGAATAAAATATATAATATAAAAGAATATAAAAAAGAAAAATATGACTATGAAACGTTAAAAAATATCTTTATAGAATTTTGGTATGATAAAGAATTTTTATTAGAAGTATATGAAGAGCTAAATGAAAAGGTAACAGAGTATTGGAAAATGGAATTTACTTTACTAATATTAGAAAAAATAAAAGATAAGAAAATATCAAAAGAAGAAAAAATAAAAAAAGAGCTCGATCATTAAAAAAAAAAAGAAAGAAAGAAAAA
>JAAWCL010000088.1 GCA_022793235.1 Bacilli bacterium
TACACAATTAAAAAATATTCTAGACTCTATCCATTCTAATAAAAAAGAGTATATTGATTTTAGTGATAAACACTTTACATCTTGGCAAGATTATTATCTTTCAGAAATAAAAGAGAAAATAATGAGTATACATAATCAGCAAATAATTACAACAGAAGAAGAGACTTCTTTACTATATAAATTGAAAGAATCTGCTAAGATCTATAGCAATTTTGATACATCATTCATTCATGCAGATGTTACCCCTTTAAATGTCTGTATAAATTTAGAAAAAAAGACTTATATTTAATTGACTATGACGATTTTAAAATAGGTGATCCACTTATGGATATATCTAGAATTATTAACTGCAAAAACATGTCCAAAGTCTTTTCAGATTTAGTAGACAAATATTACTATAAATATGAAACAAATATAAATCATTTATTTTACACTTTAAGGGTAAATGTAAATTGGTATAATCATATAATAGAAAAAAAACAAGAGAATATTTATAATTTGGAGCAAGCCAAATCTGATATAATAAATATAGTAGAAAAAATCAAACTTTCAAATATATAAAATAAATACACCTATCTATATTTTTAATCATATTGAACTTTTATATCTAAATAAAATAAGCTACGAACTTCTAACCAAATACTATAATAATATAAACTCTCTTAAAATAAAAATGAAAAAATCCTTGATTTGTATACATAAATAGTATATAATGAAGAAGATAGGTATTGTTGTTATTACTACTACTACAAAAGGTAGTAAAGTTGGAATACTAAGCCAACAAAATAACACTAGGTCATAATAATAATGACCAAACAAGACTGATAATATGGCCTCGGGAAAAACCCGAGGAATTTTTTTACTTGCATTTATTTTATAAATATGTTATAATATGCTCATTATGAGGGGGATTTATAATGAAAAAAAGCAATTCAAAAAAAATAGAACGAAAAAAATATTATGAAGAGGAAGAAGCTAGACTAGAAGAAGAATTAAAAGAAGTGAAACCCTATAGCTTTTTTAAAAGATATTTTGATAAAAAAATAAAAGAACAATGGAAGAAAGACAAGGAGCAATATGAAGCTTACTATGAAAAATATCTAAATACAAAAGACCAAATAGAAGAAGATTTAGATTATCTTGAGGAAATAGAAGAAGCTTTTAATGATCCAAAGTTGACAGAAGATCAAAGAAAGATGATGCTTAATAATGGACTAAAAGCAATAGAAAGATTGATAGAAAATCAAAACTATTTAGATGGAAAACTAAAAGTGGAAATAAGACGATATGCTTATAAAATAGGCAAAATTTTTTCTCCAAGTATGAAAAAATTTGATTTATTTCGAGCTGAAGAAATGATTCCAATGAGATATAAGGAAGAATATGAAGAAATAAAAGATGAAGAAGAGAAAAATGACAATGATTCATTAACACATGAATATAGTGGATCATCTACTCGTACTAGAACTGAGGAAGAAGAACAAAATAATAGCGAGGTAGAGCTTATGAAAAATTTTATACAATCAATACAAGAATTAGGATTAACAAATTTATATAATGATAGTACAGATTATTCTGAAATTTTAAGAATAGCTAAAGCTTGGGATAAATATGGAAGACAGTTAACAATAGAGGATATGAACAGAGTAGGAGAATATTTAGAGTCAATTAACAGCGAAATAGAAGATATTATAATAACAGAAGCAAAGCTGTGGTCTAATAATCAAGAAGAAGAAATACAAGAATTGGATGAAAAAGAAATTTGTGCTAGATACATAAATACTTTAGGATATAATGAATATGAATACTTCTTTGTTACTTTAACCTCTGTATCAAAAGTTGCAGAAGCAGAAGAATGTAAAGAAGAACAAACAGAAAATAGCTCAATGTATAAATTTGATGATATTGATCTTGTAACTACATCATTAAGTAAAGAAGATATAAATTTAATAAACGAGTATGCAAATATAATATTAATGTCCACAGATTTTAATATTATAGAAGAGATTAAATATAGAATTTGGACCAAAATCCAAGATTATCAATTCAATATTTCACAAGAAGAGAGTACACCTAAAACAGTTAATGAAAAATTAACAAAATATATAAGCGAAAAAGGAATAACTTTAGAAAATTTAGTTCACACTGTAGAACAAGAACTATTACAACTAGCAAAAGAGTGGAAAAATAGTACAGAATTATCTGAAGAAGAATATGTGATAGAATCAACTTTACTAAAGGAAAAGAAAGATTTAGTAAATGAATATTTGGAAATAACACATAAAAGTAACATAGAAGAAATGCTTGAAAGTATGTTAGAAAAAGAAGCTTTAGAATGGCAAAAAAACCTTACAGATAATTCAGAGATGAAAAACTATATGGGTAGAGAACTAATAAAATGTTATATACAACATGGAAATTTAGAAATAACAGAATGGATAAATCGAGCAGAACAAACATTATTAATAGAAGCCCAAGCTTGGGAAGCATTAGAACTGCAAAAATATTCTAACCTATCAAAAGAAGAACAAGATTTAAATCATAAATTTAGAAGTAATTTTGAAGCTGAAGAAATATTTAAAAATAAGAATACTAGAGAACAATTAGAAGAAGCAAGAATATACGAAAAAGTAAGTGAAAATCCAAATAATCAATTTACTAAAGAAGAAAACGAACTCTTAATAGAATATAGAGAAGCCCTAAATATATCAAATCATAGAATACTTGAAATATGTAAAGAAAAGGTTATACAAAAAAAATATATATGGAAGCAAAGTGAAGAAGCTCAAAGCTTACGATTAGAAAATTTAACAGATGATGAATTGATGGATGTGTATTTAACTTTACATGAAACAGCCTATTATGATATCTATTATGAGATTTTAATAGAATTATTAAAGGATGCAAAAGAGTGGAAACAAAACGAACAATTAAGAGAGATCAGAACTCAATCATGTTTACCTATCCCTGTTATACAACAAATTGTAGAAGAAGATCCAGAAATAAACTCCCCTGAAATGTCAGAAGAAAATACAGCTCCTACTGAATCAGAACCATTAAAAGATGAATCAATTGAGAATCAATTAGGCATGAATGGTCTTATAAATCAAATGAGTGAGATGATTTCATCAATAAATACTCTTGTTGTAACGTCTATTAACAATCAAAATAAACTGCTACAAACAATGGCAGAAGAAAGTAATAAAAAAATAGACTTCTTAATAGAACAAGCAGAAAGACAACAAAGAGTAGTGCAGGAAGTTCTAAACGAAAATATGAAATTTAGTAGAAGTCTAGCTAGTACTTTAGAAGTATTTATGAACAATCAAATTATAGCTCAAGAAAAAAAGAGCAAGAAGAAAAAGAAAAAAAGTAAAAAGAAAGCAAAACATAAATAGATAGAGGAAAAACGCCTCTCTTTTTTTGTGAAATTAAAAAATCCATGATATAATAAGGCAGGTGATAAGAATGAAAAACTTTTTTAAGCATTTACATACAGTAAATAAGCATCGTTTTTTAGTATTTAAACTAGCAGTAAAAGCAGGAATCCCTTTTAGAGGATTTGTTCACGATTTATCAAAATATAGTCCTACTGAATTTTTAGAAAGCATAAAGTATTATAAAGGAATTTATAGTCCCATTGTTGAATGTAGAAGAAAAAAAGGATATTCCCTATGTTGGCTACATCACAGATCAAGAAATAAACATCACTTTCAGTATTGGTATGATGAAGCAAGTAGAGAAATTTATCCCATGCCTTATAAATATGCTGTAGAAATGATTTGTGATAGAGTATCAGCAGCTATCACTTATAATGGAAAAAATTATACAAATGAATCGCCATATAATTATTTTGTAGATGAAAATAAAGAATATGTTTATATGATAAATCCAAAAATATATAAGTTTATGGAACAAGTCTTTACAGATTTAAAAGACTATGGAGAAAAATATGTTTTTAATAGGAAATATTTAAAAAAAACATATCATAAAATTGTAGAAGGTGAAGAAAATGATAGGAATATTTGATTCAGGACTAGGTGGGGTAACTATTTTGAAAGAATTAATAAAAATACTTCCAAGAGAAAATTATTTATATTATGCAGATTCTTTGCATTCTCCTTATGGAGATAAGACGAAAGAAGAACTAGAAGAATATACATCAAATATTGTAGAATATTTAATAAATAAAAATTGTAAAATCATCATTATCGCATGCAATACAGCAAGCCTTGTTTGTAAAGAATATTTAAGAAAAAAATATAAAATTCCAATTATTGCTACAGAACCAGCCTATAAAATGATTTATGACCACAATAGGGATTCTAAAACATTAATTATAGCAACCCAAGGGACTGTAAATAGTCAAAATTTTCAAGAATTAGTCAAAAAATATGATAATAAAAAAACAGAAATATGTGCTTGTAGTGGACTAGCAGATTTAATTGAAGAACAAGACTCTAAAAAAATAGTAGAATATTTAAAAGAAAAACTAACCAAATATAAAGATATAGAATCAGTTGTATTAGGATGTACTCATTATCCATTAATAAAAGAAGAAATAAAAGAAGTATTAGGAAATGTAAAATTTTATGATGGGGGAATGGGTGTAAGCAAACAAGCAAAAGAAATATTAAAAAAGAAAAATAAATTGGAAGAAAATACAGGCAAGATTACCTTTGTTGATTCAAGTCAAAGTGAAAAAAAAGAAAATTTATTTTTTAAACTTGTAAATTATTCTAAAATTTAATATAATAAATACATAAAAGCGATGATGAAGCTTGGAAACTTCTAGCTATATAGATAAAGAGATTCTTTTGAATAACTAAGGTGGAACCGCGGGAAAAACTCGTCCTTAGAACGAAAAGAATCTTTTTGTATTTTGAAAGGAGAATTTATGGAACAATTAACAATGGAAAAATTAGTAAATTATTGTAAACAATATGGATTTATATTTCAAGGAAGTGAAATATATGGAGGGCTTGCCAATACTTGGGATTATGGACCTTTAGGGACAAGACTTAAAAATAATATAAAAGATACTTGGAGAAAACGATTTATTCAGGAACGAAAAAACGCCTATGAAGTAGATGCAGATATTTTAATGCATCCAAAAGTTTGGGAAGCAAGTGGACATGTAGCAAGCTTTTCAGATCCATTAATTGATTGTAAGGAATGTAAAACAAGACATCGAGCAGACAATTTAATTGATAACTATGATAGTAATGCCAATGCAGATAGTATGAGTGAAAAAGAAATGATAGAGTATATAAAGGATAAAAAAATACCTTGTCCTAAATGTGGCAAAAGCAGTTATACAGATATTCGCGAATTTAATTTAATGTTTGAAACACATAGAGGGGTAACAGAAGATGGAAAAAATAAAGTTTATTTAAGACCAGAAAATGCCCAAGGTGAATATGTAAATTTCCTAAATGTTCAAAGAAGTATGCGAGCTAAACTTCCATTTAGTATAGGACAAATTGGTAAGGCTTTTAGAAATGAAATAACACCAGGAAATTTTACTTTTAGAACAATTGAATTTGAACAAATGGAATATCAAACTTTTTGCAAACAAGGGGAAGACACCCCATTATATAATTACTTTAAGGATTATGCTAAAAAGTATTTTTTAGATTTAGGAATAAAAGAAGAAAAAATAAGATACCATGATCACGAAAAATTAGCACATTATGCTAAGGAAGCTTGTGATATAGAATATAAGTATTCTTTCGGTTGGGGTGAAGTAAATGGAACCCACAATAGAACAGACTATGACTTAGGTCAACATGAGATGTATTCTAAAACACCACAAACTTACCTAGATCCAGAAACAGGTGAAAAATATATCCCTTATATAATAGAATCTACAGTTGGATGTGATCGACTTACACTTGCCATATTAGATAATGCCTATGAAGAAGAGACTTTAGAAAATGGAGAGACAAGAGAAGTAATGCATTTCAAACCATTTTTAGCACCATATAAAGCAGTTGTATTACCACTAAATAAAAAATATCATGAAGAAAAAGCTTTACAAATCTATGAACAATTATCAAAAAGCTTTATGACAAGTTATGATGATACAGGAAGTATTGGTAAAAGGTATAGAAGAAGTGATGCCATAGGAACTGTTTTTGCCATAACAATAGATGATGAAACAATAAATAATAATACAGTAACAATAAGAGATAGAGATACAATGAAACAAATTACTTTAAATATAGAAGAAATAGAAAAATATATATTAGAGAAAATAAAATTTTAAAAAAGAAACTAGTATTCATTTTTTACTAGTTTTTTTATGTATACTA
>JAAWCL010000089.1 GCA_022793235.1 Bacilli bacterium
CTCTTCTCCACTTACTTGATAATTACTTCCTACCCACATTCTTAGTCTATAGTTATAGGTTACTGTATCCATTGTATTTCCTCTATCTAGAAGCATCTCAGTTGCTTGTGCTCCAAATTCATCTGCATCCCCCATTGGTATATATCCACTGGGAGAAGATACAGCACTATAACTGGTTCCATCAGAACTTTTCTCTAAATAGATTCTGACATCACTATCACCAAGTGTTGAATTCTCATCTTTTTCTGCTGTGACTTCATATGAGACTGGTTTTTTACTTCCATATAGATTGATATTTACCGTAAAATCAAACATTTGATTTGGATCAGACAAGACTTTACCCACAGAGTCTTCCATTGGATACGCATTTTCCAAAGTGATTCCATTTTCTCCCTCACGATAACTCATTGTAATCTTACCTGTTCGAATCGTATTCTCTACATTACCCTTTTTAGTATAAGTAAATACTGCATAAGTAATTCCTACTACGAATACTAAAAGTAACACCAAAGCCATTATGGATAAAATAATTTTATTTTATTTCTTTTCCATTTTCTCACCTCTATCATACAGATATCAAAAAGCCTTATCCATCAAAAAAAGAAGATTAAAACAAAAATCTTCTTTTATTTTCCTAATCGAAGTACTTCAAAATCAACATTCCTATGTACACCATAATGAAGTCTTGCCCATTCTTGACTCTCAACTACCAAATCAAAAACAAATCGTCGACCGATACCAATATTTTTATCACCACGATCAAGAACAATTGCACGATAGGCACCATCTATTGGATCATTTACTTGAATAACAGAATATAAATAAAAATCATCTTTACTCGCTGCAAGAATACGAACCCTGCCATATTCACTATCATTATAATACATACCATTAGTATATATATTAAAACCACTAGCAGTCTGCCCCCAATAATCGGGATTGGAACTACAACAATCCCTTCCATAAGCACTCATACTTCCAGAAAACTTATATCCAACATAAGCTTTCTCACTACTTCCTACAATAACAGTTGTTGTATCACCAACATTACTATCAGAAGAACTTACATCTCCATCACCATGAAGAGCATTTCCACTACTTTCTAATGAACCTATTTGCTCAACAACTTGAACCTTCGTAACAGCAGAAGCACTTTTTACAGCATTAGCTTTAATCAATGCCTCCTTATTCTTACGTTCCTCTTCTTCTTTTAAAGCAAGCCGACGAGCTTCCAAAGCTTCTTCTTCTCTCTTTCTTTCTTCCTCTTCCCTTATTTCCTTCTTTTTATTACTTCTATCTACTAAAATAGTTGTTTTAATCATTTTAGTTGAAGATACAATATTAGTCCGATAACTAATTGTATCATTTTCCACTGCAATATAAAGAGCCGTTGGTATTAAGAGTAAAAGTAATATATTTAATAAATACATAAATTTCTTCATAATAAAATAACTCCTCATAAACATCTTAGCATGCTCACAAAAGAGTTACAATAAATCACCAGATTATAAAATTTAAAAAGTGTAAAAGTATGTCAATTTCCTCTTATTTCACAATCATAACCATTCTTAACCATAGAAGATTGAATATCATAAATATTCTGTTTATATTTATGCTCAGGATAAATTCCTCCAGCCTCTGTAAACTTTGTCAAGTTATTATTATCAATCATCTGATAATTATAATTATACTTTGTGTTACTTACACTACCACTAAGTGTACATTCCACTTCAACTCCCTCTATAGGAATCTCTTTTAATACCTGACATCCAGCATTTTTTTCATTTACAACAACTTTATCTTCACTATTTACAGTCACATTTAAAATAGAACTAACTAACTTTTTACTACGAAAAGAAAACTTCATTTCATAGGTAGTATCAGTAAGATCAGACTCATTTTTCATAGAACAAATAAGTATACCATTCTGCACTTCACTGGTCTTCTTAAAAGGTAAATTACCTGTATTAATAATTTCGGAAATAGTAGGTAAAAATAAAATAAAGGCAAACAATACAATAAAAAACAAAATCAAAAAAACAGTTTTCCCTTTTCCACCTCCAGAAGAAGAACCATTACTAGCTGTAGGTGTAATCTTAATAGTGGATTGAACATCTGCACCAACAGCAGAAGAATTCAAGTTAGGAGATACATTTTCTGTAATTTTAACTCCATTATTAACCTCTCCATTTGCAGAATACGCATTAGAAACACCACCATTATCTGATATTTGAACAACAGGCATAGTATTGGACTGAGCATTTGCCTTATCTACCATCATAAAATTACCATTATCCACACTCTGTAAATTATTACTCATATTATTAATATCATTCATCGTATAAACACTATTATTCACTGTACCTGATACATTTTGATAAACTCCATTATTTATATTACTATTAATACTAGCATTATAAGAATCTACATTACTAATAGGAGTAACATTGATAGTAGAACCATCTACTACCAAACCATTTCCATTTAAATCATTATTATCCGTTATTTTATCATTCATGACTTATCTCCTTAAACTATCTATTCTCTCCTGAAAATCATCCGAATTAATAACATAACTACAACTTACCACCATATCACATTTTTTACAGTAGGATATAGTATTATTATTTACTCCCCCATCTATACTCACTATTATATCAAGTTTATACTCTTTAAGTAAAGCCCTAGCTTCAATACACTTTTTCTCCATCTCTTTTATAAAGGCCTGTCCACTTTCGCCAGGTTCAATACTCATAATTAAAATTTGTTTAATAAGAGGTAAATAAGGAACAATATCTTGAAGTGGTGTATCAGGACATATAGCAAGTCCTGGCTTGATATGATAACTATCTATAAGTTGCAAATTTTCAAGCACATGATTGCTTTCTACATGAATAGTAATATATTCTGTATTCAGCCCAGCATAATCCTGAATAAAAGAAGAAGCCTCCTCCACCATCAAATGTACATCTAATCGTTTAGAAGTATATTTATATATATTACGCATTTCCTTAAAAGGCATAGTCTTTCCAGAAACAAACCTTCCATCCTTAACATCTACATGAATAAAATCACAATCCGTAACATCTAACTTTTTCAAAATATCAGGTGGATTCTCACATCCTAAAAATGACGCCGAAACAAGCATATTATCACCTACCTATAAATTTTAAATAATCATCATATCGCTCTTTTAATATTTTTCCCTCTAAAACAGCCTTTTTTACACAACATTCCACTTCTTTTGTATGAGAGCAATCTTTATATACACAAGGAAAGTTTTCAAATTCAAAAAAGGCCCCTTTTATATCCTCTATACTTAAGTCTTGAAACTCTATCAAAGAAAAACCTGGAGTATCAAGAACTTTTCCTGAACAAATCTCATATAAAGAAACTTCTCTTGTTGTATGCTTCCCTCTTCCTAAAGCTTCACTAACTTCTCCAACAACCAATCCTAAATGACTATCGATTTTATTAAGAAGACTAGACTTCCCAGCTCCTGTCTGTCCAGTAAATACAGTAACTTCATTTATCAATAATTCCTTAATTTTTTCAATTTCTGTATTAAATATAACAAGATAACCTAACTTTTCATAATAATCTAATACCTTCTTGATAGAACAAAATTCAGTCTCATTTATCAAATCTTTTTTAGTAATACAGATAATAGGAGTTACCTTTTTTATATATAAAAGAATCAAAAATTGATCAAGTAGTCGAGTAGAAAAATCAGGACTTTTAAGACTTGTTACAACAAAAGCTTGTGTAATATTACTAACTTTAGGTCTAGTAAAAGAATTCATTCTAGGAAGAATTTCTTCTATAACTAATTTTTCTTTTGAAAAAAGACAAAAATCACCAACTATAGGAACAATATTTTTATTACGAAAAACACCTCTTGATTTACATACATAAATGGAATAATCAGAACTAACATAATAACCACTTCGGTCTATTTTAATAATTTGTCCTTTCATTAATTCTTCTCTTTCTTCTTTTGTGTATATCCAGTATCACATTTACCCTCTGAATTTAATGGCTTTATATCCTTCTCATCTGTATTGGACACACATTCATACTCATCTTTATTAGAAGAATTAGACTCATTATTCTCCTCCTCAGGTTCTACTTTACTAGCCTTTGTTCCAATTTTTATAGTCACTTCATCATTATTTTTAACCGTTGCACCACTTGGTCGTGACTGATTAATCACTTTATCAATCAAAGAAGTATCAATCGTTTCCTGATATTCAATATTCAAAGTCACACAGTACGCATTTGCCCAATTAGAAACCTCATCTTGACTCATATTAGAAAAATTAGGAAAAGTAACAGGTTTAAGCATTTTTAATGAAATAGAATCGCCACTCTGTACTTTACTACCTCCTGCAAGAGACTGCCAAATAACTGTATCTTGACCAATATATTTACAAGTAGAACTATCAGGTTCTACATGATCAATACTAACCTTAATACCATAACTATCAAGTACTTCACTCACCTCATTATATTTCTTACCAACATAATCATCCAAAGTATACTGTTTAACGCCCAAAGATTTATAAATTGTAATAATCGTTCCTGTCTTTAAAGATCGACCAGCTTCAGGCTCTGTTTTAACAACATAATTCTTTTTTACTTTTGAATCATATACAGTCTTAATCTCTGTATTCACTTCAAAACCTTTCTCTTGAAGTTTTTTCTCAGCATTACTAACGGTCATTTCACTAACATCAGGTACTTTAACAGATTTAGGTGCTGTAACTTCTGGAACAACAAAAAATAAAATTCCAAATAGAAGCAAAATAGTAATTGCAATAATAGATAAGATAATAATAATTTTTTTACTCTTTTTATTTTCTTTTTCTTCTATCTTCTGGGCAATCTTATCATTATCTTCTTTTACCTCTTCTAGTTTTTTTATAGATTTAGTATTCTCCTCATGCTCAGGATAAGGATAAGAATATTTATCTTCATTCATTCTCTCATCATCTAAAACAGTTAATAAATCATCATGCATAACTCGAGCATCTGTATAACGATTCTTAGGATTTTTAGCAGTAGATTTTAAAACAACATTATATACAGACATAGGAATAGAAGGATTTTCCTCATGAATATCAGGAATCTTTTCTTTCATTTGCTTTAAAGCAATTTCAACCGCATTATCTCCTCTAAAAGGAAGGGAACCTGTAAGAAGTTCATAAAATATAATACCCATAGAATAAATATCACTTTTAATAGTAGAACCCTTTCCAGCAGCCTGTTCAGGCGGTAAATAATGAACAGAACCCATAACAGAATTGGTCTGTGTAAGTTGTGTAGAATTAAGTGCCATAGCAATACCAAAATCAGTAATTTTAATCTGTCCATCATCTTGTATCATAATATTCTGGGGTTTCAAGTCTCTGTGAATAATGTAAGCATCATGGGCATGAGCCATACCATCTGTAAGTTGTAAAATGATATCTATCGCTTCACTTAATGTTAGACTTCCTCTTCTCTTTAGAAGTTGCTTTAATGTTTGTCCCTCAATATACTCCATCACAATATAATAGATTCCATAATCTTCCCCTACATCATACATTTCTACAATATTAGGATGAGAAAGACTAGAAGCAGACAAAGCCTCTCTCTGAAAACGTCTAACAAACTTCTCATCTGTTGATAGATCGCCTCTTAATACTTTAATCGCAACATTTCTATCTAAAATAGTATCATATCCTAAATAAACATTTGCCATTCCACCTTCGCCAATACTGCGAATAATTTCATAGCGATCATTTATTTTTTGTCCCTTTGTTATCATTCTTCTTCACCTTCTTCTAACATCAAATAACACACCGAAATATTATCTGTTCCTCCCCTATTATTTGCTTTATTAATAAGCTTTTCAACCTTTTCTTCAATAGTATGCTCCTCTAAAAGAACAGACTCAATCTTATCTTTTTCAAGCATATTAGTAAGACCATCACTACAAAGTAAAATAGCGTCTATATCCATATCACAATCAAATATATCAATTTCAATTGGATCATTAGCACCCAAAGCCTTCATTAAAACATTTTTCTTAGGATGTTCTTTCGCCTCCTCTTGAGAAAGTTCGCCTGCACTAACAAGCAAATTAACAAGTGTATGATCATAAGTTACTTTATGTAAACGTTCTTCTTTCACAACAAAGCCCGAACTATCCCCTATATTTCCAAATAAAATATATTCAGCAGTGACAAGTGCAAGAACAAGAGTAGCACCCATTCCTTTACTTTCAGGGTGTGTTTTTTCATGTTGAAAAATTAAAGTATTAATTTCAGATGCACTATTTCTTATCCATTCCACAGCATCATTTTTACTCATATTCATAAAAGTTTCTCTAAAATGTTTTCCTAAATAATTAATAGTAATACTGGAAGCTACCTCTCCTGCAGAATGTCCTCCCATACCATCACTAACAGCAAGCAAGATATCATTATCATTATTTTTGACAATAATTAAACTATCTTCATTATGATCTCTAACTTTACCAGCATCTGTTAAATAGTACGCCTTCATAATTCCTCCTTCTTGCTCCTAAGTTGTCCACAAGCAGCACTAATCTTAGAACCAAACTCACGTCTTATCGTTACACTGATCTTATTTTTCTTTAGTATATCATAAAATTTCATGATTTTAAACATTTTACTTCGAGCAAGCTGAATACTTTCTGTTTCATTATAAGGAATAAGATTAACATAACAGTTAATCCCTTTTAAAAGTTTAACCAGTAGTAAAGCACATTCCTCACTATCATTCTTATCTTTCAAAAGAATATATTCAAAAGTAACACGACGATTTGTCTTTTTAATATAACATTTAACAGCAGAAAGCACATCTTCTATTTTATAAACTTTATTAATAGGCATAAGCTCTTCTCTTAATTCATTACTTGGAGCATGTAAACTAATAGCAAGATTAAACTGATAAGGCTCTTCCATAAATTGATAAATTTTAGGTACAATTCCACATGTAGAAACGGTAATATGTCTACTTCCTATTTGTAGTCCATAACTAGAATTAATAATTTTAAGAAAATTTAGTACAGAATCATAATTATCAAATGGCTCACCTATTCCCATAACCACCACATGTGTAATTTTATCATTCATATCCTCTTCTACTAAAAGAAGCTGTGTAACCATTTCATAAACCTCTAAATTACGTACCTTTTTTCTCCTACCTGACTCACAAAATTTGCATCCCATATTACAACCAACTTGACTAGAAACACAAATACTAAAACCATAATCATGTCTCATTAAAACAGCCTCTATATATTCACAATCATATAATTTAAATAAATATTTATTAACATCATAATCTCTTTCCACTTCTACAAGTTCTATTTTTAAAAGAGGTAAATCTTTTTTTATAAGATCAAGTACACTTTTTTTCATATCTGTAATTTCATCATATGAATTAATTTTCTTATCATACAACCATCTATATAATTGTTTCGCTTTAAATGCCTTTTCATGAATCCCTAAAAAGTAATCTTCTAACTCTTGCAACGTATAACTATATATACTAGATTTTACCATAAATGCCTCCATCTACTTTATTATAAGACAAAATAGAAAAAAACTCTACTTAAATACAAAAAAGAGTAGAATAAATCATAGTTCATAACGAAGTATTTCACTGTTTTTAAATACATCAAAAGATAAATTCCATTTTTTAGAATTTCATGAAAATAAAAGAAAAAAAGCTTGGTATCCTTCCATGTGTAACAATAGGTATAGTTTGATCTCTATATTTTCCTTTATGTTATCTATAAAAAAATGAACCCTCTTAAACAAAGATTCTAAATCTTCAAAAAAGTCATCTAAAAATCCTAAAGTTCTTTCAATAAGACGTTCATCACAAATAATCTGTAAGACTATAATACACAACAACAATTCTTATATGAGTTATTCTCCTTCTACTTCCCCAAATTTAGAGAAATTAAGCTCTAGTGTATAATAATAAATCGAAGAATCAAAATATTTAAAATAATTAGTAACATCCATATCCAGTCGATAAAGTTCTCCTTTCTCATTAACATGAGCAACCACCTTATTAATACCATCTAAATCAGTCTCAATATGATCAACAAGTTTTATTAATGTACTAGTAGCAATTTCATAATTATAATCCTTTTCTGCACTATTCAAATATTCTGTCCTAGATACATAAGTAGAACGTGTAAAAATAAGAGGAAGGATAGTTGAATCAAGAAATCTATCAAATTCCATAGGATTCACTACATCCTCATAAAGTAACGTATTTTCATTTTTTTTAGAATAATTCTTACCATTAAATTTATAAGAACTAGCAACTTCCCCACTCATCAAAAACGAAGAAGTATTGTTATATTTGCTTCCCTCAAAAATGATAATTTGATCATTTTTAAAAACTTTGTAAGTAAAAGCATAATTGTTTTTATTTAAAGCATCCAAAGTAAAATTATGTTTATATCCAGAATTATAACGTGTCAAACTCTCATTATTGGTCTTATAAGCACTCCTTAAAAGAACAACCAAAAATATAAAAAAGACAATATAAAAAACAAAGAAAAAAAGACGTTTAAATTCTGGATTATCCCCAAATACTTCTTGTAATTTATTCTTTTCTTTTTGCTTCTTACTCATAAACCTCTCCTACTAAATCATGATGTATACCCGCCAAATAATTTTTAGCACTCATTTTCTTTTTACCTGCAACCTGTAATTCAACAATAACATAAACAAAATCTTTTGTACTAACACCTATTCCATCCTTATAAATTTTCTCTATAGTACCTGGTTTCTTATTACTTTTATCCTCTGTTTTATATCCATCATAAATTTTAATAACTTGTCCATTTAAAGAAACAAAAGCTCCAACCCTAGGAGATAAAGCTCTAACCTTATTAAATACTTCAAAACATGTACAATTAAAATCAAGATGCTCTTCTTCATGTTTCAAATTATAAGCGTAAGTAGCCCCTTTCTCATCTTGTTTAATCCTTTTATTTGTTCCATTAAATATAGAAGGAAGTGTCCGAATAAGTAAATCTCGTCCAAGTATACTAAGTCTAGTAGTCAATGTTTCCAAATTATCACTATCTAAAATCTCTAAATCTTCTTGTGTGATAATATCTCCATTATCCATAAGTAGATCCATATACATAATAGTAATTCCTGTTCTTTTATCCCCATTTAAAAGTGCATATTCAATAGGAGAACCACCCCTGTATTTAGGAAGTAAAGAAGCATGAACATTTATACACCCATATTTAGGAGACTGAAGAATTTCTATAGGTACAATTTGACCATAAGCACATGTAATAATAATATCAGGATCAAGCTCTACAATCTGAGCAAACTCTTTTCTAATAGATTCAATTCTAAAAAGAGGTAAATTATGTGAAAGAGCAAAACAAGAAACAGGAGATGGTGTAAGAACCTGTTTTCTACCTACTTTTTTATCAGGTTGACTTACAACACCTACAATTTCATATTCTGCTATTTTATATAAACTCTCAAGTACTGTAACACTAAACTCTGGTGTACCCATAAACACAATTTTCATACTCTACCTCCCATTTAAAATAATCATAGTAGTTCCTATCACAACAATTAATAATAAACCTACCATAAAAATAGAAATAAAACCATAAGAATTAACAAATTTTTGCTTTTTATTAATAAAAGTTGTTTCTTCTATTTTTGAAAGAGAAGAAGAACGAGCATCAGATAAAAAACAATTATCTCTTACAATAAAATCTTCCTCATTTCCACAAAAATAATTATAATTAGGAAGTTCTAAAAAATCAAAATCAAGCGGAGAAATATCCTGATCAATATCATAACAACTATAGCGAGATTCCATAATCATAGCAACAGAACTTTCCACTTCTACTTCTCCTGCTCCACAAATAATTTCTTCTATATCTTTTAAATAATTTCGATTTAAAGCACTCCTTTTAATAAAGGCTATAACACCAAAACTATCAGCTACTCTTTCTTCCTCTAAAATATTCTTCATATTTCTAAAAATAACATTCTTCTCTTCATCTAACAAATGCCTCTCTTTAGCATATATTTCAAAATTATGCAAAATAGAGGTAGAATCTTTTGTATAAAAACATCTTTTATCATATAAATCCTTATCAAATATCTTAGAATTAGCCAGTTTTTCTAAATAATCTGGTCCAATCATAGAAAAATAAGAACTAATAATAAAATTATCACTAATATCACTTTCTACTCTATAAATAATATCTCTACCCTCATATTTTTTTAAAATTGAATTAACATCATCTATTCTAGAATCTAAAATATAACCAGCTTTTTTAATACCAGAAAAATCTACCTCTTTTTTATGGCAACTAGAAAATCCATAATAAAAATAACCATCTACAATATATTTTTCATAAATATATCTAAGTATTCTCTCCTTATTTTCTACATCCTTAGTATTAGAAAGATTTAATATTCGCACAATATAATGAACAAGAATTTTAATAACACCTTTATTTATATCCTGATAATTATCTATTCTTTTAAAAAGTCTTTTCAACTGACTAAGATAATCTTCAATATATCTCTCCTCGCCTATTAAAAAATCAAACTTTAAAATAGAATCAAATAATAAAAAAAGAGCATAGTGATCAAAGAAAGAATAATTATTAGTAATAGTAAGTGGAATACTAATATTTTTATAACGATTATTATAAATAATCTCTTGTGCTAAAAATAAAACATCTTCTCTTTTAATTATTTTAGAAAATAATCTCTCCATATTCTCACCCTACCTATACTTTACTTAGATTATAGCAAAAATAATTAAAATTGTTAAGAAAATTTTAGTTTCATTTTTCTAAAATAATAACATTTAAAAGAACATTCAAAAATTTCTATGTCCTATTCTAAATATTTTTTATTTATAACAAGAGTAATAACACAATTCTCAAGAAAAGAAGGTGTCATGATTAATTGTCCCTTATAATTTCCATGCCTACCAAAACTATTATCTACTTTAAATTGCTTTATACTATTTTCTTCAATTAATGCACCTGTAATACACATTGCATGATCATAATTTATCAAATCTAAGACCATTTTTTTATTTTTAGAAATCTCTTTAATATTTAATAACTCACTTAAATTATATAATTCATCATCTAAAATATTTTTTTTATAATCAAGTGTTGTAGATTCCTCAGCAGAAAACCATACACTTATACCATCACTTAATTGCCTAATAATCGACTCTTTTATTTGATCTATTGACAATTGTATTATTCTTTCATTATTATTTAAATAAACATTTGGAATAAAAGAATAACTACTAAATAATGCCTCTTTCGTAAAAGAAGTTACAGTCACATATTCATCTAAAAATTTACCTAAATACTGATTTTTAAATTGAAGGGGCGTTATATTATTTCCTTGAAAATCAAAATCTATTGGTGGATTACCATATACCTTAGATAAAAATTGATAAACTTCATACAGTAATTCCTTCTTTTTCCCTCGTTTTTTTTCTTTATCTTTGATATTTATTAAAGAAACAGCATCACACTTAATTTTATTTTTTAATGATTCTATTGTAAGCGAATCATTATATTTGCTATTTAATTCATCCATATATTTTGTAAGAACTAATCCATACTTATCTACTATTTCTCTACAATAATGAAAAGTACCAAAACTTCCAATAAATTGATTAACTTTACAATTTATCATCTCAAAAGATAAAGTAGAACAATTTATTAATTCATTATAAAGTGCATTTGCTTTTTCTAATTTATCAAAAAAATTAATATAGTTCGAAGATAAATCTAATTTTTCTATATCAAGACATGTATTCTTTCGTAAAATATCCTTTATAACTCTAAGAAAAGCATAAATATTACATTGATGACTATTCAATTGATTATAAATTTTAATTTCAGGCACCTCTATATTAAACCGAAATTGAAATGAATCCTTTATATTATCATTAATACTTGCTTTCAATATCCCAAATTTTTTTATTTTTCTTTCAGCATCTATACTATTTTCATTATTTACATATTGTTTCTTAAATTCATATATATCATCTAAAAATATTTCATCGTTCATATACATTCCTCAATTGATTTATCAAACTATAATCTAATGATTGATATAAAAAACAATCATCACATATATTCTAACAATAATATTATTTTTTTGCCACCTTAATTACTCTATAAATCTTTCTTTTTCACTAAAATTGATTCTGACTCTTGAATTTCTTGTACAATTGTCGATTTTAATAATTCATTATACTTCTTTACTTGACTATTAATAAATTCTTCATTTAATATTAACTCTTTACTAATAGTTTGCTCTTCATCACAAAAACTGATTGAGCTAATTTCTCCCATATCATGTATAGGTGTGAGTAACCCAAATAATTGTTCTGTATTCAATGCAGTTCCTAAATTCAAATAACTGTTTTCTGGATTTATATAGTCCTCTTTAGAACATATATCTTGAAATAAATCCTCAAATTCAGGTAATAAATAAAATTTATATAATTTTTTTCCAATTCATGATGTTTTATAATAGGAGAACCTCCATTTCTATAATTCACTGCACAATATAATCTAATAAAATTAATTGCAGAAAATTCAGGGTATTTAACAATTTCTTTAATCATAATACAATCTCCATCTATATAATATTATATCATGTATACTATTAGATGTAAATCAACGAAAGAAATATTCAATGATTTATGATAGAATATTTTTTATTCTTTCTTATAAGAAAGAATAAAAAATTCGCGTTTGAGTTTGGGCAGATTTTATCAAGGGTCTTCGAATCCATAATTATGACTGCTCGTCTCTTATCTTATTATTCATCTAGTCTTAGAAAGTAGGGTCATAGAATCCATATAAACCGCATGATGAGATAATTTTAAGTACTAAGAGTCAAACTAGAAAAGGAAGTATTTTATAAAGTATGTTTTAGTATTGGATGTTGCTAAAGGTAAAAGTATGTTTATGTTATCTTCTAATATTGATGAAATATTAATTGAACCAACTGAATATCAGCATAATAAAACTAATTTTGAATTAATTGATTCTAAAATTAATGAGTTAAATATCAAAGATAGTTTAACTGTTATTATGGAGGCAACTAGTATTTATCATAAAACACCAGAGAGATTTTTTGAAGAAAATAATTATCATACGATTGTCTTTAATCCACTCATTGGAAAAGAAATTACAAATACGATTAGAAAGACAAAAACAGACAAACAAGATTGTTTTAAAATGACTGATTTATTTTGGAAAGGAAGCATTCCTGATAGGAATTATAACGAAGATGAAAACTATACGAAATTAAATGAATTATCTAGACAGTATCATCATTTAGAAGAAGGTTTAACAAGACATAAAAATCGTTATAAAGAGTTAGTACATCTTTGTTTTCCAGAATTTGAATTATGCTTTAAAGATGGAAAAATTTATGAATTAACCGCTTTAAATTTTATCAAAGAATTTCCTCATGCTGATAGTATTAAAAATAAAAGAGTTGATGCTCTTGCTTATAATATGGCTAACACAAATCAAAGACACATTAATTACTATAAAAGAAAAGCTAGTGTAATTAAAGAATATGCAAAAAATTCTTATCCAGGTGTTAATGAAAATTACATGGATGTCGAAAATTTAAAACAACTTGTTGAAATCATTATTGAACTCACAAAACAAAGAGATTCTATTAGAACTAAAATGATTGAACTGGCGAAACTTACTAAAAATTTTGATAATATTGTTTCTATATTTGGGATTGGTGAGTTATCTACTGCTTTAATTATTGCTGAATTAAAGGATATTACTAGATTCAATAACATCAAACAAATTAATGCAAGTTGTGGTTTAGATCCTACGATTGTCCAGTCTGGAAGAAGTATTAATTACCATGGCCCAATTTCTAAAAGAGGAAATAGATATGCTAGAAAAATATTGTTTAATTGTAGTCGCAATATTATTATTTTATCTGCTAAACATGATAAAGAAAATCCAATGTATGTTTATTATCAAAAGAAAAAACAGGAAGGTAAACATTACTATGCATGTTTAACAGCCTGTTCTACTAAATTAATTCGAATTATTTATGCATTATGCATGAATAACTCATATCAACAAAATTAGTTTAGCATTTTTATTATTTTATATCAACAATTTCACACCAAAATTTAAATAATCATTACTTTTGGTGTTTTAAGTCGTGGAATAATCTTAATTTTTAACATAATTTATAACTTTTTCAAGAAATTTGCAAAAAACACTTGTAAAAGCTTAGCAAGTCATAATGAATTGTAAGAAAAAATTATTGACTTTCCTTATGATTTGTGATATTTTACTGTTGAGCACGGAAGTGTTTTTATTTTAGAAAAATTTATGTGAAGGTGATATGTGTGAGCAAAAAAGATAGTATAGAAAAGAATGAGAAACGAGAAGAAAAAATAGGTCTATTTGATAGAATAAAAGGATTTTTTCAAGGTGTAATTATTGAGGGAAAAAGGGTTCATTGGACAAGTAAAAAAGATTTGTTTAAGTATTCTGTTAGTACTCTTGTTTTTGTTGTTTTCTTTTCCTTATTCTTTTATGGTATAAATGCATTGTTTGCATTCATACATTCTTTAATTGGTTAGGAGGAAGTTATGGAGAAACAGTGGTTTGTTGTTAATACTTATTCTGGACATGAGAATAAAGTAAAAGAAAAACTTGAGATGAGAGCTGAGTCTATGGGAATGCAAGACTATATTTATCGTGTTGTTGTTCCTATGCAAAAAGAAGTAGAAGTTAAAAACGGAGTAACCAAAGAAAAAGAGAAAAAAATGTTTCCTGGTTATATATTAGTTGAGATGGTTATGACAGATGAGGCTTGGTATATTGTTCGTAATACACCTGGTGTTACAGGTTTTATTGGTTCTAGTGGAAAGGGTGCTAAACCTACGCCTTTGCAACCTTATGAAGTAGATAATGTACTTAATAGTATGGGAATTAGTCGTGTAGAAATTGATAAAGATTTGGAAGTTGGAACGAAGGTTAGTATTATCGATGGTCCATTTAAGGGAATGTTTGGTAAAGTAGCTGTTGTTGATGCTTCAAATAATAAATTAGAGCTTCTTGTTGATTTATTTGGACAGGAAACAAGTGTTGAAGTTTTATTAAATCAAATAGAAAAAGCTTAAAAACTATTGTAATAACTTATTTAATATGTTATTATTTAATCGCTATATTTATTAATATAGTTTTTAGTGGGAGGCAAATGAAATATAATTAAAAGCGGATTTTCATGCTTATAGGACCACTCGCGAAAACTAAATTTATAGGAGGTGTTTTTCGTGGCAAAGAAAGAAGTAGTTAAAAAAATAAAATTACAAGTACCTGCAGGTAAAGCAACACCAGCTCCACCAGTTGGAACTGTACTTGGACCAGCAGGAATTAATTTACAAGAGTTTTGTACTAAATATAATGATGCTACTCGTGATAAGATGGGTGATATTTTACCAGTAGAGATATCTGTGTATGATGATAGAAGTTTTGATTTTGTAATTAAAACTCCACCTACAGCATTCTTATTAATGAAGTATGCTAAGATTAAGAAGGGATCTGTTAAGGGTAGTAAAGAAATCGTTGGAAAAGTTACTCGTGAACAGATTAAAGAAATTGCTGAGATTAAATTACCTGATCTTAACTGTTATGATATAGAGGCTGCAATTAAGATTGTTTCTGGAACAGCTAAGAATATGGGTATAGAAGTAGAAGAATAGTAAACTATATTATTAATATTAAATAAATGTCCGCTGATGATTAGAAAATAATTAATTTTTCCGTTTGCACTTATAAATACAAGGAGGAACAAATGAAAAAGAGAAGTAAGAAGTATATGGATGCTTTATCTAAAATTGAAAAAGGTAAAGTTTATACAAAAGAAGAGGCAGTAAAACTAGTAAAAGAAACTTCTATTAGTAAATTTGATGCTAGTGTGGAAGTAGCTATGAGACTTAATCTTGATACTAAAAAGGCAGATCAACAGTTAAGAGGTGCTATCCTTTTACCTAAAGGTACTGGTAAGACTGTTCGAGTTCTTGTTATTGCTAAGGGAGAGAATGCTACTAAAGCAAAAGAAGCAGGAGCTGATTATGTTGGAGATACAGATATGTTAGAGAAAATCGAAAAGGAGAATTGGTTTGAATTTGACACAATGATTGCTACTCCAGATATGATGCCTTTACTTGGTAAATTAGGTCGTGTTTTAGGACCAAAGGGTTTAATGCCTAATCCTAAGACTGGTACAGTTACAACTGATACTTCTAAAGCTGTACAAGAAGCTAAGGCAGGACGTGTTGAATATAGAACAGATAGTTATGGTAATGTTCATGCTGCTATTGGGAAAGTTTCTTTTAGTGATGAAGATTTGGTTGAAAATTTAAATAGTTTTGTAGGTCAAATTATTAAGATTAAACCTGCAACTGTTAAAGGTGATTATATTAAAAATATTGCTGTTACTTCAACTATGGGACCTAGTGTTAAAATTAGTATAAATAGTTTTGACAAATAAAAAAAAATTATATATAATATCATTAATTTGAGTGCCAAAGACAGTAGGTTGTTTGTAAATCCTACCGAGGAACTATTCTTGTGGAATTCCTAGGCATTTTCTAGGAATTTTATTTTGGTACGCTGAAAATGAATGGAGGTGATTTGTTTTGGCAAGTGAGAAGATTTTAAAACAAAAGCAAGTTGTGATTGATGAGATTAAATCACGTGTAGAGAATGCAGTTAGTGTTGTTCTATTTGATTATCGTGGTTTAACTGATGGTGAGTCAAAAGAATTGCGTCGTAAGTTAAGAGAGGTTGGAGCAGATTATAAAGTATATAAAAATACTTTAATGGCTCGTGCATTTAATGATTTACAAATTGATTTGGGTGATTCATTAAATGGTCCAAGTGCTTTTGCTTATGGTGATGATCAGGTGGCTGCTATTAAGGTGCTTACTGATTTTCAAAAAGAACATACTATGCTTGATTTAAAAATTGGAATTGTAGATGGCGTTGTTGCAGATCGTGTAAAAATCTCAGAATATGCTACTATTCCATCAAGAGATGGTCTACTTACAATGCTTGCTTCTGGTATGATGGGTATTGCAAGAGATTTGTCTATTTGTTTAGACTTATATTCAAAACAAAAAGAAGAAAATTAATATAAAAATTAGGAGGAATTAGAAATGGCTAAATTAAATAAAGAAGATTTTATTAGTGCTTTAAAAGAAATGAATCTTTTAGAAATAAAAGAATTAGTAGATGCAATGAAAGAGGAGTTTGGTGTTGATCCATCAGCTGTTGCTGTAGCTGCACCTGTAGCAGGAGCTGCTGCTGATGCTGCACCTAGTCAAGTAAGTGTTACTATTGCTGATGCTGGAGCTGCTAAAGTTGGAGTTATCAAAGTAGTTAAAGAAATTACTGGACTTGGATTAAAAGAATCTAAAGATATTGTTGATAACAATGGTGTTGTTAAAGAAAATATTTCTGTAGAAGAAGCTAATGAAATTAAAGCTAAGCTTGAAGAAGCTGGAGCTACTGTAGAAGTTAAATAGTTTATATTTGCTTTTGATTTAGAAACTTGTTTTGCGAGTTTCTTTTTTTGTTAGTACTTTCGTTTTTCTAAGAACTTTCGTTTAGCTTAAGATATACAAACTAAGAAAAATTAAAAGGTTCAGTAAATATATTTTGTAAAAAACATTTAAGTTTGTAACTGTAAATATTGTTGTTATATGTGTGAATATATTATTATGAGGATAATTATGATTGCTTTAAGCGCATTAAAGGGAAGTAAATAAATTATATATATATGTAAATAAAAAATTGTTAAAAAAAATTTAAAAAAAATTCTGTCAAATTTTCGAGAAAATGTCAGTAGTTAGATAACAACAAAGGAAAACCTTTGTTGTAAAAATATGGTACATAGGAAAAGTTAGTCAAGGGTCAAGATAAACGACCAAAGTCGCCCTTGACTAACAACCATGAAAA
>JAAWCL010000090.1 GCA_022793235.1 Bacilli bacterium
AACAAAGGAGAATATTTCCTTATTTTATGAGCAAAAAAGTGAATCTGTGGATAACACATTTTCACTTTTTCTTTTTCCTATTAAATTTTACCTAAACTCAAATTTTAATTTTCTTTTTCGTTTTCTATATTGATTAAATAATAAAAAATTAAAAGATAGTCCTCTACTATCTAATTTTTATAATCATAATTTTTAATGTATTTAAAATTGTTAATAAGGTTACTCCTACATCTGCAAAGACTGCTAACCATATTGTTGTATATCCTAAAAGAGATAAGGCTAATATAATAAATTTTGTAAGAAGAGCAAAAACTATATTTGATTTTACTACTTTTTTGGTCATTCTTGCGATTTTTATAGCTTCATTTATTTTTGTCAAATCCTCTTTCATTATAACGATACTACTCGCTTCTATTGCGATATCACTACCACTCATTCCCATTGAGATACCTAAATTACTTGTAGAAAGTACTGGAGCATCATTCATTCCATCTCCTACAAAAGCTACCATTCCTTTTTCTTTTAATTTTTCTACTTCTCTTACCTTCTCATTAGGAAGTAGTTCTGCCTTATAATAGTCTACATGTAATTTTTCACCAATCGTTTTTACTGCTTCTTTTTGATCGCCAGATAGAATAACAATTTCTTTTATTCCTATATGTCTCAATTCTTTTATCATATTTATAGCTGTATTTTTTAATTTATCCGCTATTACTATATATCCTAAAAATTCATTTTCTCTAGCTATATAGACAACCGTTCCTTCTTTCTTTTCTTTTTTATATATAATATTTTCTTGTTGCATTAATTTGTCATTTCCTACTATCAATCTTTGATTTTCATACTGTAATATTACTCCATATCCAGATATTTCTTTAAAGTTACTTATTTTATTCTCATCTATTTTTTCAGGAAACAAATTTAACACTGTTTTTGCAATTGGATGAGTTGAATAATATTCTGCGTAACTTAGAAGCTTTATCAATTCTCTTTTTTCTATTTTTGAACTTTCTATTTCTACTACTTCATAAACCCCTTCTGTTAGAGTTCCTGTTTTGTCTAAGGCCATAATTTCTATTTGATCCAAAATGTCTAATTCATTACTTCCTTTAACAAGAATATGTTCATGACTCATTCTTCCAATTCCACAAAAGTAACCTAGAGGTACAGATATGACTAAAGCACATGGACAGGATGTTACTAAAAATATAAGTGAACGATATAGATATGTGTTAAAATCTAGTCCGATAAGTGTTGGAATAAGTGTTAAAAATATGGCTATCCATACTATTATTGGTGTATAAATTTTGGCAAATTTTGTAATAAATTTTTCTGCCTTTGCTTTTTTTGTTGCCGCTTCTTCTATACTATTTATTATTTTTTGGGCTGTTGTTGTTTCATAAATGCTTGTAGCACAAATTTCTAGTAAACTATCTGTATTTATATAACCACTTAGTACCTCACTTTCCTTCTCTACCACTTTAGGTATTACTTCTCCTGTTAGATAGGATGTATCCACATAACTTTTTCCTGCTATTACTTTACCATCTAATGCTATCTTTTCTCCTGGTTTTACAAGAAATACATCTCCTATTTTTATATTTTTAATTTCTATATCTTCATAACTTTTTCCTTTTTTTAAATGAATTTTATCTATTTTTAGATCCATTAGATCCGTAATTTTCTTTTTTGAGTTATCTACTGCTAAATCTGATAGGTATTCTCCTATTTGAAATAGCAATATAACTATTACACTTTCTTCTTGTTTATTTATAATAAAGGCCCCAATAGTTGCTAAAATCATTAAGAAATTTTCATCAAATATTTGTCCTTTTTTCATTTTCTTTATTGCTTTTCTATATATTTCATAACTAATTATTATATAAGATAATGCTAAAAATAGTAATTTTAGATTATTTGGCATTAAGTAGGAAAGACCAAATAATGTAAAACTTATAATAATCTTTATTAAATCAAAATTTATTTTTTTCATGTTTTACCCCTTCTAATATATGTTCTATTCCATATTTTAAGATGACTTCTATATGTTCATCTACAATACTATACTTTACGCTATGCCCTATTTTTTCATGCTTTACTAAATTGGCCATTCTTAAATTTTTCAATTGATGCGATACGGCTGATTGTGAAGTATCTATTATTTCTGCGATTTCACTTACATATTTTTCACCAGTTAATAAGACATCTAGTATCATAAGTCTTGTAGGATCAGAGAATATTTTAAAAAATTCACTTAATCCGTTTAATAAGTATTTATTATGTATTTCCATTTTTCCTCCTATATATGTTTTGTTGTTCATATAAACATATTATATATTCCTTTTATTCTTCTTGCAAGTTTTTTATGTCATTTTTTCTATATTTGTCAAAAAAATAAAAGAATATTTTTAGTATTCTTTTAAAAAAATTAATTGTTATTATTAAATAATATTTCTCTAATCATTTTTGTTATTTGCTCTTCACTATAAGTATGATTTATTTGCAATCAAACCAATTCAATTTCCCTTTTTTTACATATAATATTCTTTATTTTATTTCATTGAAGTTTGACTATATCGTTTTTGTAGAACGGGAAACCATTTTTCATGCCCTTAATACTTTCGAATTGTGTCACTTTCTATTTAAGAGGAGATTTTTGCAAAAAACATTCATTTTTTATCGTTTATTTTTTCTTTTTTTGAGTATATACAGCCACAATAATCTTGGCGATATAGTTGGTATTTATTTGAATATTCAATACTTTTTTTGTAACCATTTTGCTTTTTAAAATCAGAATATAAGTAATTTACAGGACTTTCTTTGGCTATCTCTTCTCCTATTTCATTTATCCAATTAGCATTTTTATAGGGACTTAATGTTAAAGTGCTAGCAAAAAAATCAAAATTATTGTCTTCTGCTACTTTTAAAGTCTCTTCTAGTCTTAATTTATAGCATTTAAAACAACGAATTCCTCTTTCAGGGGCCTCCTCTAAACCTTTAGACATTTCAAAAAATGCTTCTCTATTGTATCTGCCTTCTAATATTTCTATAGGGTATTTTACTTTAAATTCTTTTATGAATCTTTTTATTTCTTCTAATCTTTTTTTATATTCTTTTTCTTCTGTAATATTGGGATTATAGTAAAAAATTGTTATTTTAAAATGCTCTCCTAGGCGTTTTAGGCAGGTAGATGAACAAGGAGCACAACAAGCGTGTAAAAGAATTTTTGGAACAAAATTTAATTTATTTATTTCCTCTTGCATTTTTAGATCATAATTCATAATTGTTCCTCCTATATTTAATTTAACATAGTTCTATTTAAAATACAATTTTCCCTTTCTTATTTGGTCTTTTTTTCTTTTCTTTTTTATATAATTAGATAGGTGATTATTTGTGTTTCATTATGCATTTTTATTAACTATTTTAGCTGGTAGTGCTACGCTTTTTGGTATTGTTCCTATTTTATTTCGATTTAGAGATACAAATAAGGTTATTATTTGTTCCCTTTCTTTTGCAAGTGGCGTAATGATTAGTGCTTCTTTCTTTGATTTGATTCCAGAAGCCTATCTTTATTTTTCATCTCTATATAATAGTTCTATTTTTACTTTCCTTTTTCTTGCTATTTTCTTTGTTATGGGAATTTTGATTTCTACATATATTAATAAACATTTGTCATTTAAGGAAGATAACTTATATAAAGTTGGGATTACTTCTATGCTTGCTATTATTATTCATAATTTACCAGAGGGGATTCTTACTTTTTTAACTGCTTCTATTGATAAGCGTTTAGGTTTTAGTCTATTTGTTGCTATTTTTTTACATAATATACCAGAGGGGATTAGTATTGCTGTTCCAATCTATTATTCTACAAGTAGCAAATGTAAGGCTTTTTTCTATTCTTTTTTAGCAGCGATTAGTGAGCCTTTGGGAGCCATTCTTGCTTTTCTATTTTTAAGACATGTGATGAATAATCTATTATTTGGTATTCTCTTAAGCCTTACAGCAGGCATTATGACCAATATAAGTTTATATGAACTGTTACCAGAGTCTTTTTCTTATAAAAGAAAAAAGATCAGTCTTATCTCTTTTATTATCGGACTTATCTTTATGTATATTAGTATTTCTATCTTTTAATTATTCTATCTCTTCACATATAGCACTACATGTATAAGTTTTACTTGCACCATTTACAGTTAGGGATAGGCTACTACATGGACTAGCTTGTAAAGGAGCGACTTTATTCCCTATTGAAGCATTTCCATTCTTAACAGATGGAGCTGCCAAATCATTTTCCAAAACAAAATTTTCTACTCCACTATTTCCTTTGTCTACACCAATAAAGTAATAATTAAATTTGTCTCCTTTGGTTCCATCATTTACTACTACTACATATCCTGTTGTATAAGGCTGACCAAATGAACTTTTATCTCCTCCTCTTTCTAGGAAGATTTTAGTAATTGGAACAGCAACGTAACTTCCAAAGCCTGGTGTTTGGCAAGTTGTGCTTGCGTTTTGAATTCCTGGTGTTGCAACTGATAGGTCTCCATCAATCATAGCTGTACGCGCTGCATCTATGAATCTTTTTGCATTTGTAGCAAAGGTTTTTCTTTTTGAATTGGCAATTGATCTTGTTACAGCTGGTAGAGCAGTCATTAAAAGTACAGCCATAATAATGATAACTGCTAATAATTCAATTAAAGTAAACCCATTTTTCTTCTTGTTTTCTTTTTCCATTTTTATCTTCTCCTCTTATTATCATTTATTAATATAATTTTAGTCTTATTTTAGATAAACGTCAATCTTTTTTCATCATAAAAATTAACAAGCGTTATTATAATGTTTAAATGTAGAGCTTCCTAGAGTTGTATAACTATCTGTTACAGTTGTTATTTTGGCGTTTTCTTTATATAATGTTGTACTTTCACTTAATTTTACTCCCCTATAATATGTTGTTTTATTTGAGTTAAACTCTTCTACTAATTGTACTCTGTATTCGTAAGTCGTACCATTATATTTTACAGTTACAAAGGAATAGTTTTCTATATATTTTCCGTCATACGGAGGATTTTGCAAATCAGATCTATCTAGTATAGTGATTGAATATTTTTTACATTCTCCTAATGCAGGACGGTTTGTTAGGTCACTTTCAAACTTATATTTTGCTAAAGTAATCATTTTTTTGGCATCCTCTATATAAGTGGTTCTTTTATTTTTATCAACCATACTGGTTACATTTGGAACCGCAATTGCCATTAAAAGACCCATTATGGTAATTGTAACTAATAATTCGATTAATGTAAAACCCTTATTATTCATAGTTTAACTCCTTATTATTAGTATACCTTATCTCCTATGATAATAAAACTTTAAATCTTTATTCTTGACAAAACTTTACTTATTTCCCATTTTTAAAATCCCTTCTAGGTTTTCTAACTCCTTCAAGGTATTTTCTGTATAATATGTTTCATTAAATAGGTTGTCATATCTAAATAAAGAAAATCCATGATAATTTGGGGCATTTCTTGAAAGAATAATCTGTCTTTTTATTATATCATTTTGTTTTATCCATTCTTCCCTTCCTTCTTTGGCATATTGATCCTCTAAACCGATCTTATAAAATGCTAAGGCATAATAAAGTTTTATTTTTTTATTCTTTACTATAGCATTCCATTCTTTTAGCGTATCATAAAATGGTCTTGCTTGGTTTGTAAATCCATAATATAATTGTGGCATCAAAAAATCTATATATTTATCACTTTTTGCCCATAATTTTACATCAGCAAAATTTTTATTGTAGTTGTTTTCTATATTTCCATCTGGTGAGATTCCAAACTCTACTTTTTTATTTATTTTTTTAATCTCTTTGTATACATTTTCTATCAATTCACTTACTATTTTTAAATGGTATTCTTCTTGGGTTATTTTTTCATCCTCTTTTTTATATTCTTCATATTCTTTTTTGTCTATATCCTTATCTGGATAGAAATAATCATCAAATAATATCCCTTTACATTTATAATTTTGAATTAATTCTTTTATCCCCTCTATAATATGTTTTTGTACTATACTAGATGCTGGATTATAATAATAAATATCCTCAATCTTTTTTACTACATCACTATCTTTATAAGAATAAGCAAAACTATCTTTTTCTATTTCCTCTTTCCTTCTTGTTATTCGAAAAGGATTGACCCATAGATAAAGATCCATATTTTCTTTTTGACAAACTTTTATAAAGTAGTCTAATACATCATAATGCGTATTATCTTGTAAGATAATACTTTTACTCACTTTGAAATCCTTACTTTTATAAATGGCATCATCAAAACTTCTTACTTGCAAAATTATTGTATTCATTCTTTTTTTCTTCGTGTTTTTAATTATATTTTCTATATTTTCTTTGGATTTTTCTTCTGTTTTATCTTGAATATAAGTATTTAATTCCATATAAGAGACAAATAGTGCTCTCATTTCTTCCTGTTCTTTTTTCTTTACTGTTTCTATTTTTTTTTCTACTTTTACTTGTTTATTTGCTATAACAAAGAAGGAGAATACTACAAATATCGTGAAGAGAATACCCATTTTTTTCATATTGTTCACCTTTTTTACTATAGCATCTTCTACTTTCGAATATTGTCTATTTCACGTCTTCATTTTTGATAATAAACATTTTATTATTATGATAAAAGGCATAGAACACGTCTTCTTTTGTTAAGTTTTCTCCTTTTAAAAATTCATCTATCCAAAGGGTTGTTTTATCTATTTCTTTTAAGGTTTGTTCTTGTATTTTTCCATCTAAGATAATAGGAAGAGGAAAACTGCCGAAATTCATTCCTTTCTTTGTAAAAACGGATAAATTTCCATTTGTCTCTAATACTGCATAGCTGACTTCTTCTATTGATTTGATACCTTTATTTCGAAGTTCTGTTAATAAATCTCCTATATTATATCTTTGTTTTATCATCTCTTTAAAATTGATTTTTCCTCTATTAATTATTACTGATGGGTTTCCTTCAAATATATCTCTTATCTTTGTATTTCTTAGAATGAGACGTGATGTCATGATTTCTATTAAAGAAATAGCCAATATTGGAAGAACAGATATTAAGATATTACTTTGATAATTATCAATACTCATTGCTGCGAGTTCTGAGACAATAAAAGAGACAATCAAATCCATAATACTTAATTCTCCAATTTCTCTTTTACCCATTAGACGATAAACAAAGCCTATTAAAATATAGAAAAATATTGCTCGAGTTAAAACTGAAATGTATACCACATGCATCACCTATTTTTATAATGGGTCAATTCATATTTTTTTATGCATAAACATATCTTTTATTAAGAGGTGAATTATGACTACTATTGAAAATATATTAAAAAGACTATTACGTATTTTTCTTTATTCTTTGATTTATATCCTATTCCTTACTTTTTTACATCATTTTAATATTATTAGTCAAACAGTATGTGATTATTTGAGGTTTATTGGATTTATTCTTATTTTGTTTTTTAATTCAAATAATATGAGTCGCAAAATGAGTAAGAATTATGCTTTAAATGGTCTATTCTTAGGACTCAGTCTTTTATTTATCTTCCTTATCTCTAACTTACTTTTAGGTGGAGGTTTTACTACTCGAACTATACTTTATTATTTATTACTTCTTGGTGTATCTGTTCTTAGTAGTTGTAGAGGAAAAAGCAAAAAAAGTCATTAAGACTTTTTTTATTCATTTTTTAGTATATGTTCAAATACTTCTGTTAGATAGGATACTTTCTTTGGCTCTAGTTCTAAACTTTTATAAGTTTTTTGGTTATAGAATAAGAGTTCTTTTACTTCTTTATCTATTTGTTTTTTATTATGCATAACATGTTTTATTAGTTCTTCTTTGGTATAATTTAAGTTTCCTGTGTATATTAAACCACATGGATGTATTCTTTCTTCTTTTCCTGCTAGTTCTATATATTTTAGAGAAAAGGATACTATTTCTTCTTTGTTATTTAAAGATAGTCCTAGTTCTTCTTTTAATTCTCGTTCTAATGTATAATCTGGCCTAAATTCTTCTTTTTCATAATCTTCTTCATTTCCCATTCCCCCTATCAAATTTAGTATTTCTTTATTATTTTTTATTATGACATAAAATTCATCTAAGGTTTTTAGAATTATAGCACTAAAATAGGGCCAAACTTTTAAGTCTTCATATTTTTTTGCATAAACTAAATCTGCATAGAAAGCTGTTGCTATTTCTAGGGTTATTTTTTCATCTTCTATTTGGTAATCTGTTACAACTATAATTTTCCCATTAAAAACATTTTTATTTTCTTTAATATATTCTTTCCAATTTTCTTGGATTCGTTTTATTTGATCTGCTGTTTTTTCAATTTCTATTGGAATTTTATTTCTTATTTCTATTTCTTTTATTTGTTTTATTAACATACTCTCCTCC
>JAAWCL010000091.1 GCA_022793235.1 Bacilli bacterium
TACACTTATAATGAAACAACCTGTCCAACAGGAAGGGAAGAGACATGTCAACCTACTACTAGTTTAGTAAGTGGAACTTGTCCTGTGGGAACAGCAATAAGTTATAAAGTAAATGATACAACGACTCAAGATTTTTATGTACTAAAAGATAATGGAGCTACTTTAACATTAATATCGAAAGACAGTGTTGTTTCTAGTGTATGAGATGCATCAGGAAATAATGCAAATGGACCAAGAACAGCTACTCAAGCTTTAGAAGATGTAACTAATGACTGGATCAATGTAGCTACTAATACTTATAATGGAAGTACTGGTATTGGTACAAGGGCAAGAATAATAACAGAAGCAGAGGAAAGAATAGTTGGATGTACAAATGTGGCAGCATCTTGTTCAACATGGTTAACAGGTAGTGTTGATCAGTGGACTGCAACTTTTAATCCTACTTTTTCAGATAGTATTTGGTATATATACGACTCAAATACACGTCGTTTAAGTACTAGAAGAATTGATGATAGTATTGGTGTACATGCAATAATTGATATTAATAAGTAAGTTTTATGCTTAAAATTTTTTTAAATAGTAAAAAATAGTTAATCTAATATGAAAATAGATTAGCTCTTTTTCTTTTTTCTTAGATATACTTAAGAAGTAGTATTGAGTGATTGAATCCTTTATTTGAATAAAGTAAAAATCTTTTGTACTACATGGTCGAGGCCTCTTTTACGGTGATTTCATTTACATTATAAATAATACATATGTTTGGTTTTTACATAGTGGATTATGGAATGCAGGTCTTGTTGCAGGAGAATTTTCATTTTTATGTGGTGATGGTGCTAAAAGTCCAGCAGAAGGAAGTCGGTTGTAAATATGAACTACAATATAATAAATAACAAATTTATATATAAATAAATGTTAATGTATTGTAGAATATAAAAAATTATATAATGATTTTTACAGTGATGTACATTACTTAGTCAATGCATTATATGAGTAACTTAGTATTATGAAAGTATGGTTGGTCTAATTCAATAGAAGAAAAAAATAGGAGTGATAGAAATTGGTTGTTATTTGTAATATTAAAATATAAAGTTTATTTATATTGTTAATAAAATAAAGGATCAAAATATTTTAGATATAAGTTCTTTTTAGATGATTTGTATATTCTTTTGATTTTATTTTTGTTCAGTATTTTTCATTGCCATTATTTGTAATATGTTTTATAATTAAGATGATGAAAGTAGTTGGTTTAATGAAAACTTCTTTGGTAATTATTAATTATAATGATTATGAAATGACAAAGCGATTGCTTTTAAATGTTAAAGATTATAAAATTTTAGAGAAAATTGTTATAGTTGATAACCATTCTACAGATAATTCTTATGAAAAATTAAAAAAATTTGAAAATAAAAAAATAGATGTTATTAAAAACTACGAAAGTCGAAATTTTGCCTCTGGACTTACTATGGGTGCTAAATATGTTATAAAGAAGTTAGGAAAGTGTAATATTATTTTTTCAAATGCTGATATAATAATAAAGAATGAGCAGGATATATATATGCTTTCATCAAATATAAATGAAGATATAGGAATTGTAGGGCCTGTTATTTCTCAACATGGAGAAATTAATAGGGGGTGGAAGATTTCTACTCCTTTTCAGGAAATACTTTATAATTTACCATTTGTTAGTCGATATTTTAAGAAAAAGTTTTTATATTATAATAATCAACATTATTTAAAAGATTTGGTAGAAGTAGATGTTGTTTCAGGATGCTTTTTCGTAGTAAGTAGTGATCTATTAGAAAAGATTAATTATTTTGATGTAAATACATTTTTGTATTATGAAGAGAATATACTTGCTAAAAGAGTAGAAAAGGTTGGTATGAAGATTGTTATTGATAATAGAGTTACAATTATACATGATCACTCTATTACAATCGATAAGTCTTTTAAAAGAATTGATAAGTATAAAATTTTAAAAAATAGTCAGAGATATTTTGTAAAAGAGTATCTGGATGCTAATTCTTTTGAATTATTGCTTTTGTTTATTACAAATAAATTTAGTTTATTTTTATTGTATATAAGATGTTTCATAGGAGGTTTTAGGAAATGAAAGGAATTATTTTAGCAGGGGGTACTGGGACAAGACTTTACCCTATTACTGAAGGTATTAGTAAGCAACTTATGCCTATTTATGATAAGCCAATGATTTTTTATCCACTTTCTACTTTGATGTCAGCAGGGATTAGAGATATTTTGATTATTACTACACCACAGGATCAAGAAAGTTTTACAAGACTTTTAAAAGATGGTAGTCATTTTGGGGTACGTATTTCTTATGCTGTTCAAGAAAGTCCTAGAGGACTTGCAGATGCTTTTATAGTTGGAGAAGATTTTATTGGGAATGATAGTTGTTGTATGATACTTGGTGATAATATTTTTTATGGGGATAAGTTTTCTAAAAAATTAAAAGAAGCATTTAAAAATGCAGAGGAAGGTTTTGCCACTATTTTTGGATATCAAGTAAAGGATCCTGAGAGATTTGGAATTATGGAGCTTGATTCAGATAGAAATGTATTGAGTTTAGAGGAAAAACCTTTGAAGCCAAAGAGTAAATTTGCTGTTACAGGTCTTTATTTTTATCCTAAAGGTGTGAGTGAATATGCAAAGAAAGTTGAACCTTCAAAAAGAGGAGAAATTGAAATTACAACTCTTAATGATATGTATTTACAAAATAAAAATTTAAAGGCTGAAATTTTGGGAGAGGGATTTACTTGGTATGATACTGGAACATTTGAAAGCGAAGTAGATGCGATTTTGATGATTCGTTCTATACAAAATAATCAGGACCGAGTTATTTGTTGTCCTGAAGAGATTGGATATTTTAATAATTGGATTAGTAAAGAAACTTTAATAGAGCGTGCAGATTTAATGAGTAAAAATAGTTATGGACAATACTTAAGAAAGTTGCTTCAAGAAATAGCAAAATAGAGTAGGAGGGCTTTAATGAAGAAAGGATCAGAAGGAGAAGTAAAAGAAACAGAGAGTATTTTTTTTAAAATTCATAAAGAGGGATTATTTAGTAATATTTTATTAGTTGTTATACTAATTTTTCTTATATATGTTCTTTTTCTGACTGGAGTTATAAAAGTGTCACCTAAGAAAACAGAGGTAGTGAATCCTGATTTGGAAGTGGATGAGAAAATAGAAGATAAAGAGTCTTTGAAAGTTACAGATACTTTGGTAACAAGTTTATATAAATTGGTGGAGTTAGGACGTAGTTATAACGCATTAAGGCATTATTATTTTTATAGTTATGATAAATTATTTGTGAAATATATGGATGAGGCTTTTATAAAGGAAATGGCTTTATCGCGTCTTACTTTGGCAGATGATTCTATTAGTTTTGATGCAAATATATTGGAGAATCAATATAGGAATATAGTGGGTAATAATACTACTTATAAAAATCGGACTTTTCAAACTCAATGTTCTACTGTAAAGTATAATGCATCAACCCATAATTATACTATTTCTAGTAATAGTGGATGTAGTGCTAGTACAACTTTAAGTGAGGGATATTTTGATAAGATTCTTTCTGCTTATAAATATAGTGATCGAATAGAAATTATAACGAGTGTTGGTTATTATGAAGAGGAAAAAGAGCTTGTGGGAGATTCTGTTTATCAATCTACTGGAAAAATAAAAGTTAAAAGGGATATGGATACAAACGATGTTATTGGAACGTTTACTGAAAATTTGGATCAAATAAAAAAAATTATTGATTATGATAAGCTTGTTAAGTATAAATATACTTATAGATTAGATAATATTAAATATTATTTTTATTCTGTTGAAGTTGTAGAATAATTGCTATTTTAAAAAATGGTAATTATTTTTTTTCTATAATTACCATTAAGTTATGTTTATTTGCTATTTGCATAAATTTTTGAAAAGTAAAATTATTTATACCTCTTTCTATTTGTTTGATGCTGTGATAGTTTTTATATCCCAATTCTTGTGCTAGTTCTTCCTGTGTTAATTCAGTCCATTCTCTTAAAATTTTAAATACTTCTTTTGGTTCATATTCATTTGCTATTATCTTCATAATTCACCTCTTCTTTAGAGTAACAAATTATTACTAATTAATGTTTGATATAGTAATTGACAATTACTATATAGAGTGCTATTCTATTTATATAATAGTAATATTTTATTACTATTATATAGGAGGATAAAATGAAGTTAAGACAGGAAAATAGTAAAATCATTATATCAGTTTTAGGCTTAGTGTTACTTTTAGTATTCGTAGTGGGAATTACTTATGCTGTATTTACTTATACTAAAAAGGGTAATGTAGAAAATACAATTCGTA
>JAAWCL010000245.1 GCA_022793235.1 Bacilli bacterium
ACCACTCAAAGTTTTTATGTATTAAAAGATAATGGATCAACTTTAACCCTGATATCGAGTAGTGTGGTTGCAACAGGTGTAGCTTGGGATTCATCAGGGAAAAATAGTTATGGACCAAGAACAGCAACACAAAAATTAGAAAGTGCCACAAGTAGTTGGACGAATGTACCTGCTAATACATATAACGAAAGTACAGGAACAGCGACAAGGGCGAGATTAATAACAGAAGCAGAAGCCAGATCAGTAGGATGTACAGACTCAACTGATTCATGTCCAACCTGGCTAATAGAGCCCAATACTTGGCATTGGACATCCACCCCGAATTCTTCGAATTCGCGCATTGCTTGGATTTTGGACAGCTCGCGCGCTCGGAACTTGGTCAGCTACGGCGTGGGCTGCAACACCAGCGGCTGCGGCAATTACGGCGTGCGTGCAGTGATAACGATATCAAAATAGTTTTAACCTATTTTGATACTAGGACGAAGTCCTTCTAGAACTAGATAAGATAAAGAAATGGAAAAAGTAGGAAAGAAGGTGATAAATGAAGTGTACTAAATTCAGGGAGTTAGAGTTGCATGGCAACTCAATCGGTAAAATCATCATGGATGATTTTGTCAGGCGTCACCACTTGGTGCCAAAAGGGCTCAAAACGAAAAAAGTGTAAAATAATGTAAAGAATAAAATAAAAATAAGGAAATAAAAAAAGTTTTGAGTCAGAACCTTTCTGTGGGATGAAAGTAAAATAAACCATAGGGTCAAGACTGGTAAGATACACCACCCCGAATTCTTCGAATACGAACAATGCTTGGATTGTGAACAACTCGAGCAATCGGAACTTGAACAACAACAACGTGGGCAACAGCAGCAGCAATAACGGCGTGCGTGCAGATTTCCTAAAAACTCCTATTATGATGTGTAAAAACTTATTCATAATAGTAAAAGCTTAGGAACAAGTTTTGATCCTCTTACTCCTATACTAAAGAGGAATAGGGTAAGAAAAATATCACTAACGTATAGATAAGCTTTAGTAATATAAATATATGAAAAAGAAATCTATTTATTTAAAAAAGTTATTGTAGAGGTATGGAAATAATTTTATATCCTTAAAACTGTTTACATAAAAATAAATAAGCTAAGGATGAAATTATTTTATATAAAGCAAAATAAATCTTTTAAAAGATGAAAAAATAAATGAGGTGGTAAAAATGAAACAAACAAAAAGAAGCAGAAGAGAAGTGAAAATGTGTTAGAACAATATGAAAAATTAAAAAAAGAATATCCAGATTCTCTTCTACTCTTTAAAAGTGGTATCTTCTACTTATCTTTTCAAACAGATGCTATAATCTTGAATAAGATCTTTAATTATAAAATAAATATCCTAACAAATACATATAAAGCAGGTTTTCCTCAATCTAGTCTAGATTTAAACTTAGAAAAATTAGAACAAAAACATATTAACTACTGTATAATAGAAGAAAAATGTATTCTAAAGAAACAAAATTTTAAACATAATAATTATTCTAAATATAGTATAGATCTTTCTCTTTATAATAGAATAAATGAAATCATAGAAAAACTAAAAAATATGAATACAAACGAAATAAGTCTTGTTCTACCTAGAATAGAAAGAGCCCTAAATGGATCATGCTAAGGTCATATTAAGACTCAAAAAGACCATTCTTTATACCGAAAAAGCACTAGATAACTATCCTAAAAAAGAGTATATATTAAGAAATAGAATAAGTGATACCTTCTTTTCTATATTAGAAAATAGTTTTTACTTATACTCTTTAAAAGATAAAAAAGAACAAATAAATGGAATAAAGAAAATACTAAGTGAAATAAGACTACTAGATTTCTATTTACAAATAGCACTAGATAAAATGTTAGTATCAAGAAAGAAATTAAAAAATATTTGTTTAAACTTAAGAGATATAACCAGTATGTATTATGGATGGATAAC
>JAAWCL010000246.1 GCA_022793235.1 Bacilli bacterium
CTTTTTGATTTTTAACTTTCTTTTTCTTATTGTTCCCATATATTATCACCTAATTATATAATATCATTAATTCTTATTTTTTATGAATAAAATCTGTATACTTTACATAAAAAAAAGTAGGAGGATTATATGAAGAAAGTTTTAATATTACTTATTATTTTATTATTACCTTTTAAAGTTTGTGCGAAGGATGAACTTATTCCTAATGGAGTTAGTGGAATATTGATTGAGGCTGATAGTGGTAAAATCATTTTTGAAAAGAATAAGGACGAAAGAGTTAGTATTGCTTCTATGACTAAGATGGTTGCTCAAATTGTTATTTTAGAGGAAATAGAAAAAGGACATATTAAATGGACTGATATGGTTACTGTTAGTAAGAATGCTAGTGGCATGGGTGGATCGCAAATTTACTTAGAAGAAGGTGAAAAGATATCTATAGAAGACTTAATGAAAGGTATAAGTGTTGCTAGTGGTAATGATGCAACAGTTGCGATGGCAGAGGTGATTAGTGGTACTGAAGAGAAATTTGTTGCAAAAATGAATGCTAAAGTAAAAGAACTTGGACTTAAGAATACACACTTTACTAATTGTACAGGACTTGATACTGATGAACATTATTCTAGTAGCTATGATATGGCAATGATTGCAAGAGAATTAGTTGTTAATCATCCTGAAATACTTAGGTTTTCATCAATTTATGAAGATTATTTGCGAGAAAATACAAAGAATAAGTTTTGGTTAGTTAATACTAATAAATTAATTAATTTTTATGACGGAGCTGATGGTTTAAAAACGGGACATACCGATGCAGCCGGTTATTGTTTAGCAGCAACTGCTAAGAGAAATGATTTGCGTCTTATTGCAATTGTTTTAGGAGAAAAGGAAAGTAAAGTAAGAAATGCTGAAACTATTTCTTTACTAGATTATGGTTTTAATAATGTTAAGACGAAGAGACTTCTTAATAAAGGTAAAATTGTAGATAAGGTTAGTATTAGTAAGTCTAGTAAGAATATTATAAATATTAAATTAAAAGATAATTTAAATGTAGTTGAGAATGCTGGAGTTAATAATAAAAAATATAAGTTTGATGTAAAATTAAATGAGATAGATTTGCCTATCAAAAGAAATACTTCTGTAGGTAAGATTGAGGTTTTATATAAAAATAAAGTTGTATCTAGAGGAGATTTAGTAGTATCAGAGGATATTGAAAAATTGAATTTTATTGAGTTATTAAGGGAGAGCTTACTTAATATAGTATTTGGAAAACTTTAGAAAGTCTAATCTTTCTTTTTTTTCTAGTGGACTTTTTGTTTGAAATACTTTATCCTATAATTAGGAGAGTAGTGTGATATGAAGAAGTTTTTATTTTTAATTGCTATTATAGGTGTGTTTTTTACTTATATTAATGTTGAAGCGAAAGTATCAGATATTTCAATTAAATCTATTGATTTGGTAGAAAAAGATGGTTTTGTAGAAGAGATTAATAAACCTAGTTTTGAAGGAATGAATGTTAAATTTGATTTAACTTTTAAAAAGATTAATGATGTTATTGGTTATAGAGTTACAGTTCAAAATAATGGTAACGAAGATATTTTTATCGAAAATAAGGGAGCATTTACTACTGATGGTTATGTAATTTATGATTATATTTGGGAAGATGATGAGAGTATAATTAAGGCTAATAGTACCAAGGATTTTGAGGTTAGAGTTTCTTATAAAAAGGAAGTTGATGATTCTAAATATGAAGATGGCGTTTATGTAGAAAATAGTGATTTAGTTATTAAAATTGTTGATGAGAATAATAAGGCATTACCTATAACTAGTAATCCTGAGACTAATTCTAATTTGAATATATTTATTTTTATTCTTGGTATTGAGATATTGATTATAATTATTGTTCTAGTGTATTTGCATAAGAATAATAGATTAAATATTAATGGAATTAAAGAAATGCAGCATATCAATTTTGTTTTTTTAGGATTGTTTATTGGAGCAGTTATGATTACTTTATTTAGTTTAAGTTATGCTCTTGAAATAGCTGA
>JAAWCL010000247.1 GCA_022793235.1 Bacilli bacterium
CTTCCATAGCCTTACGATAAAGCGCCGACGGATTGTAAAATTCTTGGTTATTATATTGTTTAAGTTTTTCCCAACAGCCGTCATCCAATCTTGTCGTAGCCGCATTGTCAAGATAAATCACTATTCACCTCAATTAACGAAAATAAGTAATCGTCTATATAAATTAAGTATTTTCTTTCGTATAATTCTACCATATATACGCCTTCTTCGCAACTTTTCGAACACAACCTGACGTATTTTTTACGGTTGACGTCTTCAAATAAATTAAAATCTATTAGTTTTAATTGATTAGCATTTCCATAATAGAGCGATATTTCTTTCATCGGATATTTTTTAACTATAGAAATATTTCCGTTTTGAAAGCTAATACTTATTTCAAACGTTAAAAACAAAGTCACAATTCTTATTGCTATAGCAATCGCAAAAATTATTGCATAGATTATTAAATCAAGATATTTTTTTGTTGAAAAACAAGCAATCACGCCCGCCAAAACTATTAAATCAAGCAATATACAAAATCCAAGGCAGAGAACCTTTATAAGTTTTTTATCGTCATTACTGTAATTTAAGGTGTATTTCACGTTTTCCATAAGACTTATTTTAGCGTAACAATAGTTACTCCGCTCTCTCCCTCGCCATACTTCCCAAGCCTAAACGACTCCACTGACGGCGACGTCTTAAGATAATCTTGAACCGCTTTTCGCAGAATACCCGTTCCTTTTCCATGCACAACTCGAATCTCACTGCAATTATGCATAATCGCTTCGCTTATATAGTTGTCAAGATTATACAGCGCCTCGTCAACTCGCTGACCTATTAAATTTATTTCAAAACTGAAAGCCTTATTGGAGAATTCTTTACTTACAGTAATTTTTACCTTTTCTTTTTTATCTTCCACAACGATTTTTTGACAATCGGACAACTTGATAGTAGTCGTCAAAATGCCGACTTTTACTTGACAGTCTTTTTTCTTTTGGTTTATCCCGACAACTTCGCCTTGATTATTTAGACTTTCGATAAATACGGTATCGCCCACCTCGATATTTCCCTCCACAGGAGTAAATTCTCTCTTTGGTTTTTGCTCTTCAATCTTAATATCGCCAAGTTTTTTCCTCAATCTTCTTGCTTCAAAGAGCGCTTGTTCGTCCCCTCGCTTGATTGTTTCTTTTATTTCTTCCAATAATTCGTCCGCTTCTTCGAGATAATCCGAGAGCAAATCTTTAGCGCCCTTTTTCATCTTCTCTTCCAGTCTTTGCTTTTGAATATTCAAATCTTCTAAGGATTTTTTTGCATCAAGCGCTAATTTTTCGGATATTAAGAAGTTTTCTTTTGCTTTTTCTTCATATTCCTGCGCAAGTCGTCGCGATTTCTCCGCGCCTTTAATTACGTTGTCAAATGCGACTTTTTCTTTACTCAGTCTACTTCTTGCGCTTTCGACAATATGTTTATTAAGTCCCAACGAGGCAGCAATTTCCAATGCGTTAGACGAACTGCTATGTCCCATTATCAACTTGTAAGTAGGGGCAAAGGTATTTGGGTCAAAATCCATGCCGGCGCTGGCAATACCTTCGGTAATAAGAGAATATTCTTTAAGTTCGCTGTAATGAGTACTAGTAATAGTCTTGCACCCTTTATTCTTAAAGAACTCAATCAAACTTATCGCCAAAGCGCTACCTTCTACAGGATCAGTACC
>JAAWCL010000166.1 GCA_022793235.1 Bacilli bacterium
TCTCAACTTAAACACTTTTTGAAGAATAAAAGCTCTCAATCCTTTATCTCAAAAAGGATTGAAGAGTTTATTGATTAATTCAAAAATGCGTGATTTTTTTATTTTTTAGTTTGTTTCAAAATTTTTTTTATATTTTTTTCAGATATTACCTCAAAGTCAGTCCTAAAGCCAAACCTATCATGCAAGGCATCAGTTAAATCAGTTCTAATGTAATTTGGAATATATGAGTCATTGTTTTCTAATTTTAAATTCATATCTCGCAAAGTATCAATTATTTCTGGAGCAGTATATTTTTCATCTAGCTTTTTTTCTACATATCTGAATACTACTAAAGCTAAAAAACAAGTTAAAAAGTGGGCTTTTATCATTTCATTTTTGCTATGAAACACAGGTCTAGATTTAAAATCAGTTTTCATAATTCTAAAACTTTCTTCAATTTCCCATCTCTTATGATTTACTTTAATAATATCTTCCACAGAATCTTCTAAATTTGTACATACAGCATAAAGCCCATCATATTTAGTTTCTTCATCAATGATACTTTGATTTATTGCATAAATGCTTTTTTGTGCTAGTTCACCATGTTTGGTTACATTAAGAGTTTTAATGAAACGTTTTGGATCATTTTGCTTTGGATTTTTTAATTTATTAGGATTACTTGCTATTATTTTTTTTGCACGATTGATTTGATTATTTCTAATATTTTTTTGATATTCTTGATATTTTACAGAATATGTAATGATTAGCCTTTGTTCAAGTCCACCTTCCTTGATCCATCTTTCCTTGTAAAATGTTTTATCTCTATACTTTTCGATAAGTTTTTCGTCAGTTCTCAATTTAGATATATTGTAAGTTTTGCTACTACCAGATAATTTCCAATCTTTTGTCAAATCTAGAGCTTCGTCTTTTAAATGCTTCTTTAATTTTTTAATAGATTGAGTAGTTACAAACTTTCTATTATTTATATTATTAAATTTTCGGTTTGCGTTTGATGCAAGCCCTGCATCAGTACAAACAACAAATTCAGAAAACTCAAAATCTTTAATAATCTTTTTTTCTAATGGTTGTAATGTTGTTTGCTCATTTGTATTTCCAGGAGTAAGGTCAAAAGCTAAAGGAAGACCATTTCCATCCATGAATAACCCCATTTGAACAATAGGATTAGGACGGTTTTCTTTAGATTTTCCATATTGTTTTAAACCGTTTTCTTCTTCAATTTCAAAGTAGTAATTAGTACAGTCATAGTACAATATTTTGTTATTTCTTTCCATATATTCATTACTATTTTTATATAACTCAGATTGAATAAAATCTATATTATCACAAAGAACAGGTAAGGCTCTTTCTATATGTTGATAATCAAATGTAGGTTGTTCAAGTAATCTTTTAGACAATTCTAAAGTTTTGAGTTTTGAAGCAGGGAAAAGAACTCTTGAATAAATTAGCTTAGACAATATTTCATTTAAGTCAAATTTAAATTGATATTGCTCTGCTATTTTATTACAGATTTTATCTAATTTTAATTTGTAATACATATCTTGCAAGAAAAGGTAACCCACATTAAAAGATGTTTGAATATTCTTATCAATAATTTTAGAAGGATCTTTTCTTATTATGACAGGCAGAGTTTCTTCTTTATATTTTTTATTTAATTCAGCAACTTGCTTTTGTGCCCACTCAATAGGAGGTAAACCATCAGAAATTTTAGCAATTTCCTGTTCATTACCTAAACGTTTATATACTTTAGTAGAACGTTTTCCTTCCTTAGTCTTAATGTCTATGATAGCATAGTAATTGATAGCATTTTTAGATTTATTTATTTTTAATCTCATTTATTTCAACCCTTTCAAGTTTTTTACATTATACCACATCACGAGAAATCACGCAAGACATTTATCAAAAATTTGACAAAAAAATTAAGCATTCATAATGCTTACATTAATTTTTATTATTCAAAAGTGTTTAAGATCCGATTTGAAAATGATTTAAATGAATTTTTACATATAGAAATAACATGGCAAGATTTTAAAGATTTCTTATTCCAAGAAGTAAACTTTGGAAAGAAAAAAAATAAATAAAAAAATTAAAGTTTAGGAATATTTTACCTAAACTTTTAATTTTTCTATAATTACTTGACAGTTAGCTATAATACATATTAAAATAGATAAGTAGGGTTTAATATATTCTCAACTTAAACACTTTTTGAAGAATAAAAGCTCTCAATCCTTTATCTCAAAAAGGATTGAAGAGTTTATTGATTAATTCAAAAATGCGTGATTTTTTTATTTTTTAGTTTGTTTCAAAATTTTTTTTATATTTTTTTCA
>JAAWCL010000248.1 GCA_022793235.1 Bacilli bacterium
GGTCTTACTTGAAATAAATAAAATTGATTATTTTTTAAACAAAACTCTATTTCTACATCTTTTTTTAATATATTCTTTAACTTTTGTAAACTATCAGCAATAACTTTCAATATATCTTCTCCAATAAATTCATCACCACAAATTTCATTAGTTATAGTATACATATGAGGAATAACTCGCCCACTAACTAATTCTTCACATTGCAAATTTGTTAAATGAATAACTTGTTCTTCCTTTCCATTTGTTGGATTAACTGAAAAAGCTATACCTGATAAATCGGATAGAATCATCTCTTGAATAAGTACATCAAAGGAAAAGTCATGTTCTAAATGATTACTTTCTAAATAAGCTATAACATGATCATGAAACATAGATACCCAGCACTTTTTAATATTTAAGATTAATGTATCAATATCAGTATTAGTAAAAGAATCAAATTGTCCTGCAAAAGAATACTTATCGCCATCCTCCACAAAAGCACTTGATCTTACAATTACTTTATCAAAGTTATGACTTTTATAATAGTTTAACAATTCTTTTTCTTGAGGAAAAATACCTTTCATGATTTCTGTTTTTATTCTTACTATATCATCAGTTAAAGATATATGATTTAAACGCAGAAAATCACAAAATACATCATACTTAATAATAAAACCTCTAGCAATATTAAAATCACAATATAGTTTATTTAAGGCCCCTGCCTTACCTCCCATATCGATAGATTTACCTAACTGAATTATTTTCATAATACCCTCCCTTTTTAATTTCAAATTGTACTACCTCGCTTAAACTATCATCTATATTATAAATTTTACTATTTATTTCTAACCTTTTAGCACCTTCTACATTCTCTAAATGATCATCTAAAAACAAAATCTCTTGTGGCATATCACCTAAAAGCTCCAAAGCTCTAAGATAAAATGCAAGATTAGGTTTATCAACACCAATATAAAATGAATTAATAATATTTTCCCTTTTTATATATTGATATAAATGCACCTCTTCAAACCAGTTATCAATCTCTTGAATATTATTTGTCCATATAGATAATCTAATTTTTAAATCATTAAGCATTTCAAAAGTCAATATCGCTTCACTTGTTAATTTATATATTTTTAAATAAATTTCTATCATTCTTTTATGAGCATAATCAATCAATTCTTTATCTAAAATATCATTTCTATTCATATATACCCTAAACAACATAAGTTCTTCTTCAGTAAGCAAATCCAAATCTTGATAGGCTAAAACTCCTCCTAAATCAAATGCTACTGTTTTTATTTGATTACACATAATCTCCTCCTCATATACATAAAAATTATCAAATAATAAGTATTTATATCAAAAA
>JAAWCL010000092.1 GCA_022793235.1 Bacilli bacterium
AGAGACTATAATAAATTTGATAAAGTAGAAATGCTAGAAAAAGAGGGAATAAAATATCCTAAAAATAGTATTGGCTATATGTACTGCGAAGTAGTAGATAGTATAGATGTCGAAACACATACATTATTTATTGTTAGAATAAAAAATGACGAACTAATAAAAGATGAAAAACCCCTAACTTATGCTCATTATAGAGAACATAAAGACAAATATTTACAAGAAGTAACAACAGAACAAAGTAAAACAGCATGGATATGTACAATCTGTGGATATGTCTATTATGGAAATGAAATCCCAGATAATTATAAATGCCCAAAATGTGGAGTACCAAAAGAAGTATTTAAAAAACAGAATAAACGACTATAATTTTAGCAAAATTCATCTTATTATGTTAGTATACAATATCAAAAAAAGAAAGAATATAATAGAATTCTGAAAAGCGATAAGAATAAGTCATATATAAAAGATTGTAATGTCTGTTATAAAATAAATAAAAAGAAAGGAAAAAATCTCTAGGAATAAAATTTTATCAATATAGATCAGATAAGTATAGAATCAATGAATAAAAAATAAATTATGAATATTTATATAGTATCATACAACAGATAAAAGAGGATGGTCCAGCCTATGGAATGAGTTTTATCGGTCCACTAGGAATAGAAAAAAGCAGAATAATCAAGATGCCAACTGTCTAGTGGTCTATAAAAAGATAAAGAAAATTATTCCAGAGCAACGAAAGTAGATTACTACAAATATTTAGAACGCTTAGAAAAAATCTATTTATACAAGAAAAAATATTTTTTACCATAAACAAAGAGCACAATCTAGAAATTTGAATAGATAAAGGAATAAAAAAATAGAAGAATATTTAAAAAGCAAATAAATAGGAGAAATTTAAAATGAAGTGTCATATAGAATATGTAGGAAAATTAAGAAATGGAACAGCTAGATATTATTGTACAAAACACAAATGCCTAGCTTCCAATAAAAGTGGAAATAAATTGGAAGAATGTTTATGTAATACAAAAGAACAATATGAAAATAAGTTAGATATAAAGAACATGAAAATAGAAAGTATAACAATTATTTATGAAAATATCCTAGAAAATGTAACACCCAAAATATATATAAACAGGAGAGAATTTGATGGAATATTCACTTATGAAAACTCTATATTGACCTATAAAGATTTAAGTGGAGTAATGTTAGCAAAACTAAATAATATCCATCTAGAGAAAATAAGATGTAAAAGATGCAAGGCTTATCACTCAGATAATGGAAAATTTGCCTATATTCCCCATATAACACATTTGTGTTTATATTGTGGCCATTTTTTTAGAGAAAAAGAACCCAATATAGGTAGTGAATTAGAAAACATCTTAGACATTCCCCAAATAAAACTATACAAGAATACAACAATTATAAAAGAAAAATGTAAAATTGAATATGATATGTTAAAAGGAACTTTATTAGTAAATGAAGAAAATGTAAATCAGTTAATAATAAAAGAAAATAAAATAAATATAATAGATTTTTTAAATAAAAAACTAGAACAAGAGTTTTAAAAGAAGAGAGAAAGAATATGAGTAAATATACAAAATTATGGAAATATTTAAAGGAAAAGAATAAAGAAGAATATCAACTATCTTTTGAAGAAATAAAAAATATTTTGGGGTTTGAAATAAACCACTCCTTTTTAACTGATAAAAAAGAAATATTAGAGTATGGTTATAAAATAGAAAAAATAGTTCTAAAAGAAAAAAGAATAATTTTTAAAAAAAACTAGGAGAAAAGTATGCCAAAAAGATGTAAATGGTGCAATATAAAAAAAGAAGACTATATCACTTATCACGATAAGGAATGGGGAAAACTAAATTTAGAAGAAAGATATTTATTTGAAATGTTAATACTGGAATCATTTCAAGCAGGACTATCCTGGGAATGTATCTTAAATAAAAGAAAAGATTTTAAAATAGTCTATGATAATTTTGATATAGATAAAGTAAGTAACTATAAAGAAGAAAAGATAAATGAATTACTAACAAATAAAAATATTATTAGAAATAAAAGAAAAATAATAGCAAGTATAAATAATGCTCAAATATTTAAAAAGATACAAAAGGAATATACTTCTTTCCATAATTATTTAAAAACGTTTACGAATGATAAAGTAATATATGAAGTCGATAAAACGACAAATAAGCTGTCAGATACCATATCAAAAGATTTGATGAAAAAAGGAATGAAATTTGTTGGTTCAACAATAATTTACTCTTATCTACAAGCAATAGGTATAATCTATTCCCACGATAAAGACTGCTTTCTCTATAAAAATAAAGGAGAAAAGAAATGAAGAAAAAATATATAGTAGTTATAATAATTTGTCTCATTTTTTCTATCATAAAAGGAATATTAACAGATGACCTGATAATAGGTGGAACAATAGTAACAACAGGATTATTAAATGCCTACTTTGCCAGTGAGGGAAAAAGAATAAATTATATACTAGGCTTGATAAATTACCTGTTAATGTCCTACGTTGCTTTTAAAAACAATTTATATGGAATGTCCATCTTTTACATAGGCATATTTGCCCCTCTCCAAATAAAAGGTTTTCTAACATGGCATAAAAATTTAGACGAAAATAAAAACGTGCAAGTAAAAGAATTTACTTTAAAAAATTCTATAATAATAATGATATCGTGTGTAATAGCAAGTCTTATTTTAGGCTATTTGTTAACATGCATCCCCAATCAAAGATTAGCCTTTTTAGATGCTAGTTCAAATTGTATAAATCTATGTGGAATAATATTAATGATACTAAGATTCAAAGAATCATGGTGGCTATGGTTAATCAATAATTTTTTAGATTTATTGATTTGGATATGTACTGTAATAAATAAAGGAAGTTATTCTATGATGGCCCTATTTGTATCAATTGGATATTTCTTAATAAATATTCAGGGTTTGATAAAATGGAGTAGAAAAGCAAAAAAAGAAAATAAAAAAATCTTCCTCTAAATCATGAAAAAGAAAGGAGTTACAGAATGGAATTATGTTGTATTTATATAGAAACGGAAAAATTTAAAGAAGTAATCGATTTTTATGAAAAAGTCTTTCAAATAAAAGGAAAAGTATATACAGAAAATAGATGGATAGAGTTCGATTTTGGAAGCAAATTATCGATTTACAATAAAAAATATGATACAGAGTTAATAAATAAAAAGAAAGAAAATACAAAATTTAGCCAAACATATATAGAAAATTTTAAAGAAAATAGAGAAAGACCACTAAATAATATAGTGACTTTTAATTTTTACACAAAAGATTTAAAGAAAGAACAGGAAAGAATAAAAAAATTAAATATCTGTAAAGTAACTGAGATAATGTATGTCAATATAACAGAACCATATTATTACTTTAATGTATACGATCCAGAAGGAAATACAATAGAAATATGTGGAGATGACTATAAATAAAAGAATAGAAAAAGGAGTAAAGTAAATTTCTCCTTTTTTTTGATAAAAGAATATAATTTGTAAATATTTGTCTATAAAAGTCTATTTTTGTCTATTTACATGAATTACACTTGTATCGGTTATTAAATGATTTAATATATTTTTTTCGCATATCAGGCATAATACTCTCAGCAGCTTCTAATGCAAAACAATCAGCATCAAGTAAGGTGGTTTCGATAAGATGACAAGACTTACCAAAATCCTTACAGTACCCATTTCTTAATAAGGCATCATTATAATATTGAATTTTTTCTTCTTCTTCTGTAAGTCCATTATAATCTTTTCGTATGACACTAACCGTATCTGCACAAGAAACAATTAAAGAATCAATTGAATTTTCACAAATCTGTTGATAATTTTCTATTGGAATATCAAAATTTTGAAAAGCAACATAATTGCGTAGCTGCATATCCACTATAGAACGTTCAGCAAGAACAATATCAGTACCCCGATTAGGTTGAATAGCACCTAAAAACTGATTATATTGTAGAGCAGAAGTAGCTTGAACTATTTTTTCTTTAGAAAGCTTTTTTATAGAATCTCCAAAAAAAGTATTATAAATGGAAGACTTAGTAATATCATTTAACAAAGTAGCTTTAAAACCATAGGAAGAAAAGAAATTAAATAGATCTTGAACAGCAGCATGTTCAAAAGTACGTGGCATACCAGTAAACTCTACAACAAAAGGCTGCTCTAAATGGTTAAGAGCCTTTAGTCGCTTCACTTCAAGAACAGAAGCTGTTAATTTTCGTAATCGAACTTCCTTTTCGTTTGCATTTAATAAAAAATCAGAAAGAGAAGCAGGAAAAACCTTATCAATAATAGATTTCAGTCTCCTAAATATAGGTAGATTTTCATCTACACTATCAATCAAACTTTCATAAACTTGATTATAATACCATCTTTGATTTTGTTCTCCACTATGAAATGCATAAAAATCCCTTTTCCCATTTTTTTCAAAAGTAAGATATAAATCTTCTAAATGATTAATTTTATCAGCACAAATAATAACCTTATTTTCAAAAGGTAATTTTCTTATTTCATCAATTGTGCGCTGCTTTCTCTCTCTCCAAGATAAAGATTTAGGAATCTCAGATGTTCCTTGTATTAAAGAACAAATATACTTTCCAAATTCTCTTTCTATTTTATTAATCATATCTTTTCTAGTAAAATTAAAAGAATATTTAGTATCTTCAATCACCTCATGAAGATAAGCCGCTGCAACAATATAATCACTATAATGATAAGTCTCTAATATTTTTGCAACACTAATTAAATGCATAAATTTACATTTATCAGGCTCTCCATTCAAAGTTTGCCCTTTATGTGATTGAATAGCAAAGTACATTGCCTTTTCTTTTATATTCATAAACCCTCCTGTATTTGAGAAAATATCTCAAAGAAATAATTAAAATTTATAAAGATACTATATAATATTTAAAATAAAAAAACAATGAAAATAGTTTATATTTAAGGAAAATAAAGTTATAATAGAACTAATAACAAGGAGTGCAAGTGGAAAATGAAGAAAAGTAAAAAAATAGGACGAATACTCTATATATGTTTTTTAGTAATAGCTATAGCAGTAGCAGGGTGTGTAATAATACAAAAAGACCTAAAAGAAAAAAGTAAAGAACTAAAACAAGAAAGTAAAAAATATGAAATCACTAAGACAAAAACAAAGAGCGGAAAAGAAATAGATACAGAGTATATTCGTATAGAAGAAAATAAATTTTATATAAAAAGACCCTTAGAATTTAAACAACTAGACAAGAATACAATTAATAAAAAATATAATGGAGATATACCCAACATTGTCTTTTCAAGTGAAGATACCAAAATTAATTTAGCGATAAAAATAACCGAAAATGAAATGAAAAATAATAAGATAAAAAGTTATACAAACCAAATGACCAATCTCCTAAAAGAAAGTAGTAAGATAATAAGTACAAAAGATTATAAAATAGATGGTTACAATATAGGTCAAATAAAGTTAATAACAAAGGCAGAAGACACAGATATATATAACAATATGATTTTCTTCTCTTACGATAATAAACTAATCATAATCACATTTAATTGTACAATAGATTTACAAGAAGAATGGCAAGAAGTAGGCGACTTTTTAATAGATTCCCTTTTCTTTACAGAATAATAAGGAGAAAACATGCAAGATAAAAAAAGAGTATTAGAAAATATAGATAAAATTCATACAACTGAAATGGGAATAGATAGAATTAAAAAGAATTTAAAATTGAACTTACACGAAAAAAAAGAAATAGTAAATTATTGTAAAAAGAAAATAACAGATGTTAAAAGCAATATATACAAGAAAGGAAAAAACTATTATTGTGAACTAGAAGATATAAGAATAACCATTAATTCTCACAGTTACACAATAATAACCGCACATCAAGTAAAAGAAGTCTATAAAAAGAAAAATACAAAAACCAATCTTTTTTAATACATAGTCTACATGGAAATACTAAAGAGTCTTTTGCACGCAGCATAGAAAAATTTTGTCATGAAAAGAATATAGATTACTATTATCCCGAATTTCCAAAAGGAGAAGAGGCTAGTTTTAAAAAATGGGAAAAAATATTAGATATATATTATCAAAAAGGACAGATGAATGAAAACACTATAATAATAGGTCACAGTCTAGGAGCTGATTTTATTCCAGTTTATCTAGTAAAAAAACAAATTCAAATCAATACATTTATAAGTATTGCGGGATTTTTACAATATGATGGAACAAATACCCAAATAATAGAAATAAAAAACAAATTTAATTTATCTAAATATATACTACAAAATGTACAAAACTATACAAAGAAAAGATATACTATATATAGTAACAATGATCCAATAAGTTC
>JAAWCL010000249.1 GCA_022793235.1 Bacilli bacterium
AAGAATGTGGGTAGGAAGTAATTATCAAGTAAGTGGAGAAGAGAGACACTTCACATTAAAAGTGAATGTATATGGAAATGATGGAGTAAATGTAGAGGTAAATGGAGTAGAACTAGATAAGAGTAGTGCAACAGTAAGACTAACAAATTCTTTACAGTTAAATGCCACTATAACACCTGCTTTTACAACAGGAGATAGTGTCAATAGTTTAGTAAAATGTCTCGAAAAAAATTAAACATTAGCGGGAAAATTTATTCCAAATTCCTTTTGACAAGCAGAAATATTTTTATCTATTTATAGTCGTTTAAATGATTATCATTTTCAAAAATGAAAATAATAATTATTAAACTCATTAAGGTAAAAATTATTTCTTTACTTGTAAAAAGTTTTCTCGGCATAAAAGTTCCCTTAGGAATACACATGGTTTGTGTGTGCCTTTTGCATCTGTCTTTTAAATGATGCTAGTTTCCAAGGATGGGACATTGGTGGAATATATTTTTTCTTCTCTTTTCTTTCTATAGTCTCATCAAAGTTCTTGAAACTTTTTTCATTTCTTACTAGTTCTTTTAATTCTAATACCTGTTCATCAAGTGTTACAAATAAGTCACCATTAAAGGATTTAATTACTAAACACTCTGCTTTAGGTAAAAAACATTTTATCTCATCATTTAGATATGGTTGATAATATTTTCCATAGTACTTAATTGAATTTCCATTATCTATTTTTCTAGGTGTTAATATAGCAAGTGTATAATTAATTGTTTCTTCACTAGGAGACTCTTCAAATACAGATTCAAATTTTTCATAATCTAATGCAAATCGTTTGTTGAAATTTGGAACAAATATTTCAATTAAATATTTATTTGCATCTTCAATAGTAGTGATTCCACTCAGTCTTAATTCTTGTATTAATCTTCCTTGAAAAGTACCATTTGTTCTTTCTATTAAACCTTTTGCTTGAGAAACGGATGAAGTTTCTAAATCTATACCTAGCTGCTTACAAGCATAACCATATTGTGTTAAAACATCTTTATCGCTTGTTCTTTTATCTGGATTTAATTTCATATAGTTAAATACTGTTCTATTATCTGTAAAAAACTTATAAGGAATACCATATTTAGTTAATATTTGAAATAAAATGTGATAATAACCATTTAGAGTTTCTTGTTTATCAAAGTAGACTCCTACAATTGTGGAAGTGGCTTTATCAATTGCTAAATGCAAACAAGTTTTCCTATCACCAAACCATTTATGAATGGAACCATCTTGTTCAATTATTTCACCAAAATATTTAGGTTTTTCTCCTCTAGGGTGAGATTCTTCTAAAGATATTTCATGACTAATTATTGATTCGATTTGTTCATTATTCATATTTAAACTGATTTTCTTTTCTTTTAGTAATTTCATTTTGGCATACTCTCGTTTTGTTTTCTTTCTAGCTTTAGGAGAGAGTATACCTTC
>JAAWCL010000148.1 GCA_022793235.1 Bacilli bacterium
AATTTTCAGAAAACGTGAAATCGTCCATGATAATCCGCTGCTGGTCTGCTGCTTTTGGAGTTTTCGTCATTTTTGACGATAACCTCTGAATAATCAAATTCTCCAACTGCCAACCGGGGGACTTAATGGAGTACATTCCTGATAATCAAAAAGAATAGAGCAGCAGTCCAAAACAGAATATATTTTACTTGATATCCCCCTGCCCTTATATTTCTACCTTTGCGCCATTTCAAGCCCGTTTTGTCCCCTTACAGACTGCACGCTCAGGGCGTTCATTTCTGCGGCTTGTTTCCCTCTGGGTTTTGTTCAGGCAGCAGGCTCAAAACTGTCAGGCCCCTTTGGGACAGGCCAGACTTTTTTCAAGCAGGAGAGCGCTGATGACTGTTTGCTCCCAGATGGCGGCAGTCAAATGATCTTAACCAGGGGAATCTGTCCCCGGTTGCACCAGAGGATTGCCCAGTGCAATTTTACGCGGGGCTCTTGGTTCTGCTGCCTCCCCGCCTCCCCGGAACTCATAAGCCATAGCCAAATAGTGTCCGTCAGAGCATGCTGATCAGGAGCAGCTCCCGGAATGGAACGAGACCAAAAGTGGTTCGGTTGCCTGCTGCGCTTTACCATACTTTCGGATATTGGATATTGTTTCAGAAACTCTAGTTTTCCCTAGTGATTCCGTTCCTATCTTGTCAGCATTCTTCGCCGTATACTCTCTTCTTAACGCCTGATGAATTTCGTCGCACGACCAAACATCCGGTTTTCGGCTGACTCAGCGCCATTTGTCACTCAGCTCTGGTGAGAGAAGCGGCACCCAGTACTCAAACCCATTTGGAACTCGTCTCTGTAGAAGGGTTGTCCGAAAAACGAACGACGATTTCTAAAACCGACAAGTCAACATAACGTTCGCTTACTGCTTCTTGCCCCGGCGCGAGCCCACACCCAGAAGAGCGAGAGCAGCTATATCCTGCTGCCTCCCGACTCCACTGACCACCAAAATGTTGTCAGTGATCTCCTGGATAGCATACTGGCCATTACCAACGCAAGCCCCCGCGGGACTGGCAGCAGGCAACAGAAAATCAAGTATTCTTGGCCTTTATTCGTTTCTTTTTTTGAAAAGCGAATTTCAATGTCCCAGCCATCTGTGTTTTTTTGATTCTATCTTTCTTGGGGCTTGTCCACTTTACCCGCCTTTGTCTGCACCAGCTTCGCATCAAGATATAGAAGTCTCGTCGGGTGTTTGCCCCATTGTTTTCCGTTGAAAACTTCCTCCAGCTCCCCCATCTCAAACTCTCCCAAAGCCTCAAGTATGCTGCAGACCTCATAACCCTTCTGTTTTAACTCTTTCTGGATACTACTGACCAGATCTGTATCCTTTTCCATACTGTCTGGTGGCGTTGTGGCTTGCATTGGGCTGTGGAAGTAATTACCATGTGCATCACAGTAGTCCACCATTAAATTTCTTGTCACAGCAGGGATACCGATTGAACGCAGTAAATCAGCTATTAGCATTAATTTACCACCTCTCTTTTCATCTACCCTTAATCCCAGAATTCCAAGCCACTCCTCATACAGCCCCTTGATATTGGTCAGCACACAGACAGAACCATAAGTGTTGACCAACGCCTGGGCACCCAGATTCGCAAGCATTTCGACCATCTGGAACTCATCAGCCGGCTTCTGCTCCTTGATCTCCTCCATAATCAGCCGGGCAGCCTCCTCCTTGAAATCCCGGAAGATAATCCTGTTAAAATCTCCAAATATCATTATCGCTCTCCTCTCTTTACTCGTTGGGTCTCCTATATACAGTGGCTAAGTCAACGAGTAAACGAAAAAGCCTTGATTTATGCGGTCTCTCTTTACTGGAGGGGGACCTCCAGTAAGAGAGGATAACCCCTCTTGTAAAAGTTCCTTTACTCGTTGGCTTTTCCCCTTTACTGGAGGGGGGCCTCCAGTAAATAGAACCATTGAAAATACAGGGTTTTTTATTTACTCGTTGACTTTTTCACTGGCTGTAAGGGAGGGCCTCCAGTAAGCTGATGAAATACTTCTTACTCTCCCCATATCCAATTGACCATGTTTTTATTTTTCTTTCGGTCCTCAGATCCGTTTTTGCATTTTTTAACGCATTTTTAGTGATACCCATAGCCAATGCCATCTCGTCCAGCTCCGACACTTCTTTTTCTCCATCTTTAAGGAAATCCAGTATGAAATTTTTGGCCTCATCTCTTTGTGGTTTCTGCCTGGTATTAAAGGATTCCTCTACCACAAAGTCCCTGTCCCGTTTGGTAGTATGGCCTTTAAAGATAATTCTTTCATCTTCAATGACAAACAGTATGGTTTCCTCTAATGGCCCGTAATTTGATTTCTCATGGGTCAGATAACGGATGCCTTCTTCATTGGTATTCCCCAGCATCAGCACGCTTCTTGATATGTCCCAGATGTCAGCGCTGTCAGCAATCCTTTTGCGTCCCCAGACTCCAGACTGCTTATTTGCATGTTCTACAATCAGGAAGCTTGTCCC
>JAAWCL010000093.1 GCA_022793235.1 Bacilli bacterium
CCTATCGGGTATGAACCGATTGCTCTAGCCAACTGAGCTACAGCGCCATAAATAAATCTAACAAATTGATTATATCAAAAGAAAGAAAACTTGACAATAGTTTTTAAAGAAAAAAATTTTACTTGTATTTTTTGCACTTTTATACTATAATATTAAAACTGAATGTGGGGGAGAATAGACAAATGATAAATAAAATAAAAAATTGGATAAATTTATGTAAAGAAGAAAGAAGAGAAAATGAAAGAAAGTATGGAAAAAGAAAACCATCACCAATAGAATCACTTTTTAATAAACAAAAGAGAAAACAAAGAAAAAAAATAGAAGGTGTTTATAAGGATTTACTTAAAGATTATAATGATTTAGTATATGAAATAGGACTTTCCTTAGAAAAACTAAAATATTACAGAGAAAAAATCGAAACAAACGAAATACGTCTTTCCTTAGAAAAAAGAAAACAGCATAAGAATGAAACAGAAGAAATAAAAATAAAAATGGAATATACAATCAATATAGCTTTTTTAGAATCCTGCAAAGAACGCTGTATCCAGACAATAAAGAAAAAACAAAGAAAATTAACTGAATTAAAACCTGCTTTACAAAAGTACAGTTGGCTAAATAAAAAGAAAGTTCCAACAGATGACTATTTTGATTTCTGTCTACCTAAACAAGAGGAAAATTTAGAACAAATGACACAAGAAGAAAAGGATAGACTTGCTTACCAAGAACTATATCAATTATTTGATCAAAATGGTAAGTTAAAAACTAGAAGAAAGAGTAAAAAAATAAAAAAAGAACTAACACAAATTCCTACTATCATGAACGAAGAAGAGAATAAAATAGAACAATATCAAGATGATAAGAGTCCAGTACCAACAGTCATCAGCATAGATACGCAAAAACCAAAAGAGTTAATATTTATGATAGAGCCCAATGAAGAAATAGAGTATATAAATCTAAATCCATCTATAAGTCAAAAAAATCAACAAAAAATGAAAGAATTAGAAATAAAAATAATAAAATATTTTTATAAGAAATACATAAAAGAAACAAAGAAAAATCTACTAGAAGATAGCAAAGGTAAAGTAGAAGAAACAAAGGTAAATTTACTAGAGGATAAAAAAAGAAAATTAGAAGATGAATTAATAAAAAAAGCGATAAGAGATTTTGAATACAATTTATCTACTGTTAAACAAAAACAAAAATTAAGAGAAACTGCAATAGAAATGTTAGAAAAAAAATATAGTGAAGAAAAAGTACAAAAAAAATCTGATAAGCTACAACAAGAAGAAAAAGTAGAGCTAAATAATAACATAAATAATGAAGAAACAAGCTGTGAAATAGAAGTAAGAAATATTTTCAACAAAATAATAGCAATATATGAAATAATAGAAGAAAAATACCATATTAAAGAATATGAACAAACAAAATTAACAATAATGGATGCCTATGAAGAAAAACTCAGTGCATTAAAAATAAAATACCAAGTAGAAGCTTATAAGGAAGAATGCAAAAAAGCAGAAGAAAGTTATAAAGATCCACAATTAAATAGTTTCCTTTTAGCCGTAAAACAGACTATAAAAGAAAGATATGAAAAAGAATATCATATCTCAGAATTTCACGAAAGATCTATGGAATTAAAAAAGAATAAGCAAAAGATAGATAGTATAATTGAAAACAAATATCATATAACAGAATTTAGCCAACATGAAAAATTATTAAAAGAATACACAACAAAAGAATATCAAAAAATCATAGATAAATATGGAATAAAAAAATTCAAAATAGAATGGGAAAAGATTCAAAAAGAAAATGAATTAGCAGAAAAAGAAAAAATAAAGAAAAAATAATAATGGAGAAAGAAAAATAAATAAGGAGAATTTATGAATTTAATTAATTTAATAAAAATGGAAAAAGAAAAAAGAAAAAAATATGGTAAAAGAAAACCATTAATCATAACAACTTGGTTTAGTGATACAAAAAGAAATAGAAGACTAGAAATTGAAATGGCTTATCAAGTAACTTTTAGAAGATATAAACGAATAAAGAGAAGAATTAAGAAAAATATGAAAAAAGTAGAGGAAAGTATAGAATTTTCAATACCAAAACAAATTCAAAATGAAAGAATAATAGGAAAAATAAAAGAAAACGAAAAAAGTCCATATGAATATCAATCAAAGGAAATGTATATAAAACAGTATAAAGAAGAATTAGAAGAACGCATAAAAAGAATAGAAAAAGATCAATTAGAGCTATGTACAGAAATCAAAAATAGCTTAGAAAGATTAAGTTATCTAAATAGAAAAAGAATGCCTAAAAAGAAACAATTTTACTTATGGAAAATTCCAACTATTAAACAAGAAGAAGTAGTGAATAAAGAAGAAAATGATAAAAAAAGCGATATAGAGACAAAAAATATAATAAATAAACAAAGAGTATATTTAATAGAAGACAAACAGGCAAAACAGAAAAAAGATTCTGCACAAGAATGGCTTGAAAGTATTCAATATAAAAATAAAACAAAAGAAAAAATGGAACAAATAATGGAAGAATATTATTCCAAGAATTTAGAAAAACTAATGAAAATAAAAGAATGTAAAAAACTACTAAGTGCGATTTTTACTATTAGTTTAATGGGACATAGAAGATTAGAAGAATTATATGGAATACCGGATTATGAAGAGAAAAAGAAGTTTCTTATAGATACCTATGAATTAGATAAAAAATATTGGAATGAAATGTATAATGGAAAACAATATGATATAGAAATGTCCAAAGAAGAAAAAAGCTATAAAGATGTGCAAATCGATAGTTTTCAATTAGCCCTTAGACAAATGATACGGACAAAATACAATAGAGATGAATATGAACAAAAAATGGCTATGGCAGAGAAAAAATTTAATCAAAAGATATATAACCTAGAAGAAGAGTATGATATTGCAGAATTTTTACAAAAAAGAAGAGATTTATATTTAGATACAAAAACAAATTTGGAAAAGATTAGACAAAAATATGAAATAGAAATATTTGAACAAGCATGGACAGAATTAGAAGCAGAGAATATTCTGTCAAAAGAGGAAGAATGTGTATCAGAAAAGACCTATACTTATAAAAAATAATAGATAATAGTGTTAACAAAAAATAGTTGACACTTATTTTTTTTTATGTTACTATAATAATGAAATGAAAAAAGGAGGAATTTTTTATGGCAGTTAAAATTAGATTAACAAGAATGGGTGCAAAAGGACATCCTAGATATAGAATTGTGGCAACAGATTCACGTGCGAGAAGAGATGGAGAATATTTAGAATTAATAGGAAATTATTATCCATGTGATCAAACAGAAACAAAAATAAATGAAGAAATAGCAATGAAATGGTTAGAAAGAGGAGCAATACCAACTGATACAGTTAGAAATTTATTTAGTAAAGCAGGAATCCTTAAAAAATTTGCTGATTCTAAAAATAAAAAGGATAATTAAAAATGGATCTAGTTGATTTCACTAAATTTTTAGTTACTTCAATCATAAAAGAGAATGAAAATATTTTAGTAGAAAGAGTAGAAAATAAGGAAAACGTAGTCGAAATACATATAAAAGTATGCGAAGAAAATATGGGGAAAATTATAGGTAAAAATGGCAAAATTATAAATGCAATTAGAACACTAGTACAAGAAGCTAGTTGTTTAAGAGAAAATCAATATGTAAAAATAGAAATAGAGAAATTATAAAAATAAATCTTTTATTTCTTTTTTTATGAATTCACCAATATCTTCTAATGTATAAGAAGTCTCATGTCTAAAATAGCGAATGACAAGATTAATTGTACCATCTGTAAAGAAAGTAGCTTTTAATCCTTTTTCTTTATCATCCTGATATTTTAATAAATCCAAAAGTTTTTGCTTTATAAGTTTATTCAAACGTTCCATAAAAACAAAAGTTTCTGAAGAAGATAAAATGCGACTATACATATCTTCATGTTCTTTAAGAAATTGTGTAACAGCATGAATGTAAGAGAAAAGATCATCACTAGTTACAACTTTCTTGTCATTATAAACTAGCACATCAAGCATTTCCTCTTGAAAATCTTTAGCAACATCATAAATGTTATCATAATGATTATAAAAAGAAGAGCGTGTAATCTGGGCCTTTTGAACAATTTCTTTAACTGTCACAAAACGAAGTTCTTGTTTTTCTTGTAATACTTCAGCAAAAGCTCTTTTAATAGCATCCCTAGTTTTTCTAGATGAAGCATTTTGGTTTTTTACCTTCATAAAATCCACTCCTTTTAATAATAGAAGTATAACATGAAATAAAAGAGGTGTATATAAAATAAATGGACAAAAAATGTACAAATGTAAAAATATGGACACTATACAATAAAATGTACTTAATAATAGACAAAGTCTAGAATATAATATATTAGTATTCATATAGGAGGGGGAATAGATATGAAAAAAAGAACAGACTTTATTGTAGAAAAAAGAAAATATATTTTAGGTATTTTCCTTCTTTTTGCAATTTTTAGTATTTTTTTTATGAGTAAAGTAAATATAAACTACGATATAACAAAATACCTACCACAAAATTCAGAAACAAGAATAGGTATGGACCTTATGAAAAAGAATTTTAAACAAGAGGAAGAAAGTACTCTAAATATTATGTTTAAAAATCTAAAAGAGAAGGAAAAAATAGATATTAAAGAAACACTAGAAAAAATAGAACATGTAAAAAGTGTTTCCTATGAAAAAGAAAACAATAAATATAATAAAGGAAAGTATACTTTATATGAACTCATCATAGATAAAAAAGAAGATAAAAAGGAAGCAACAGATGTATATAATAAAGTAAAAGAAAAGTTCGAAGATAAGAATTTTGAAATGAGTGGTACAGTAGCAGATAGAAATGAACCAGTACTTCCTACATGGATTGTAGGATTAGCCGTTCTTTGCGCTTTAATCATTTTAATTATAATGTCAAATTCTTATTTAGAACCATTTCTATTTATGTTTGTCATACTCCTTGCAGTCCTTCTCAATATGGGAACAAATATAGTTTTTGAATGTGTCTCAAATATCACAAACTCCATTTCAGCAATTTTACAAATGGCCCTATCTATGGATTATTCGATTATGCTAATGAACAGATATAATCAAGAGAAAGAAAGAGAAAAAGAGAATGTAAAAGCCATGAAAAAGGCCCTATTTGCATCCTTTAGATCTATTTCATCAAGTTCAATTACAACAATTGTAGGTCTACTAGCTCTTGTATTTATGAGTTTCACCATAGGAAAAGATTTAGGATTTGTATTAGCAAAAGGAGTTTTATTAAGCCTTTTATGTATTTTTACTTGTCTACCTGGACTTATACTATTATTTGATAAATTAATAACGAAAACAAAGAAAAAATTATTCAATGTAAAATTAGATAAACTAGGAAATTTCAGCTATAAAATAAGACATATATCTATTATTTTATTTGTACTTGTATTTGCATTCAGCTTTCTATTAAAAGGAAATTTAGGAATTGAATATACGGATCAAACAGAAAATGAAGTGAATAATATATTTAAAGAAAAAAATCAGATGGCTCTTGTATATAAAAATAAATATGAAAAATTAATAGCAAAATACTGTAAATCTTTAGAAAAAGAAGATAAAATAGATGAAATATTATGCTATGGAAATACAATAAATGAAAAATTAACATATCAAAAATTAAATAATAAATTAAAAGAATTAGGTACAGACACAAATATAGAAGATAATCTTTTAAAAATAATCTATTATAATTATCATAATAAAGATGAAAATAAAATGACTTTCAAAGAATTTGTAACCTTTATAGAAGAAAAAATCATAAATGATCCAGAAATAAGTAAAAATATAGATGAAAATACCAAAAAGAGTATAGAAAAACTAAAGAATTTTACTCAAATAGAAAATATAAATAAAAAAAGAACCATAAAGGAAATGGCATCAATCTTTGATATAGAAGAAAGTCAAGTAAAAGATTTATTTACATACTATTTAAGTAAAAATAATCAAACAAAATTAACAGTCTCTACTTTTACTTCCTTTATGAAAATGGATGTTTTATCAAATACAAAATATAATGAAAATATAGGAAAAAAAGAAAGAGAAAGCTTACAATTTCTAGAAAAATTCAATAACAAAACAAAACTACTATCCCCCTTAACAAAAGAAGAAATGTCTAATCTATTTGGATTAGATACCAAAACAGTAGAACAATTATATATCTATTATCATAGTTTAAATGATACGAAAACAGAACTATCTATAAATGAGTTTGCAAACTTTATATTAGAAGAAGTAATAACAAATAAAGAGTATGAAAATGTATTAGATAAGGATACTATAAACCAAATAACATTACTAAAGACATTAAGTACAAAGAATATAATTACACAAGAAATAAAAGGAGAAGAAATAGCCAACTTATTCAATATACAAGAAGACCTTGTGAAAAAAATAATACTATTAAATCATCTAAATACAGAAAGTAATACAAATCTATCCTTAAAGGAATTGATTTTATCAGTAGAAAATTTAAAACAAAATACCAATTATCTAGATGAAATGAATACAGATCAACTATTAGCCCTAAAACCTTTTGCACTAAATGAACAAAATAATAATGAAACAGAAAAAACGAAAGTAGAGTTATCTCAAATGTTTGATACCCTATATCCAAATTTAGTAGATACTATATATAAAGGACTAGGTCTTGCAGATACAGAAAAAATGATCCCAATTCAATTTATAGAAAAAATAATAAACAATTTTAATCAAATATTAGATGAAAATACATTAAATAGTATTAAATTAATATACACAGTAATGATGGATAGTATAGATGTAAA
>JAAWCL010000250.1 GCA_022793235.1 Bacilli bacterium
CCATAAATGCGGTTCCGGCAAAATCAAAGATAATATTATGTATGTTGCTCCTGTAGATGATATCATCTGCCTGTTCCCTGATAAAAGCGGAATTGTGATGATCCAGTTCCCCGTTTACATGAATCACTAAAATATCCTTATTAATTTCAAATTCTGAAATCCCTTCCTGTTTCCTTACCATTACCTATCTCTCCTTTCTTTTTCCCTGAGGTCTGCAAATTCTGCTTTCCAGTGTTCCCTTATACAAAAAGATAACCGTGACCGGTTATCTTTTCCTTCGTATCCAAAGTATCTTTTTTATTTTGCAGTAATGAGAACGATGTATGCCTGCGCTTTTTCTGCGGCCTGGGGATTGATGTTCTCTGTTTTTGCAAATACGTTCTCCACCAGATTTGCCAGCGACAGCAAAGCCTTCTCCTTATAGGAACCTGCCGTATCCGGGCTTTGGGATAATGCCAGTTCATACTGTTTTTCATAAGCGGAACCCAGCTTATCAATCGCATCCAGATAGTTTATCTGCATAAAATCAAAATTAAAGCACAACTGCAGATTGTCTATGGCTGTCTGCCAGTTTTCCAGCGTTCCCGCAGAATAATAAGCGTTTCTTCCGTTTTCATAATAAGCTGCTGCCGCCTGTTTATAAGCCTCGGGTTTTAACGAATCAAATACTGTCTTAAATGCCTCCGATCGTTCCTGATTCTTTATGGAACCCAGACTGGCAGCGCAATTTATGTAATCCGTACCGTTAAAATAAGATACCGCCGTCAGAAGAGAATTATAATCGTTGATCATTTCATTATTCTCATTTCCTTTATTTGCCAGCTGTCCGGATAAGTTTTCTTTCTCCCCTTCCAATGCCTGAATGCTTGACTGTAAATCCGATTTTTCATTGTTCAATACATCGATCTGGGAATTCAGTTTCAATATCTCTTTGTTATGGCCTTCATTCAATGATTTTTCCCTGGCCGGAATCAGCAGGAAAAACGCCATTGCAACACCAACCACAAGGCCGATCATAACATTGATCACTGTCATAAATCCGGAATTGGATTCCTTATAACCGGATTTCTGTGGAATGATGACATCATACCCGCTTAAGGATTCCTTCTCTGACTTTGGTCTGCTGCCATCTCCCGTAAAAACCTTTCGTTCCCGGTTCGTTTTTTCCCTGTCTCCACTGTTTTTAATGCCGAGTTCGCTTTCCAGTTCCTTTAAATATTTTTTTGCCAGCGGATGACTGGTATCAATCTTCAACGCTTTGACCAGTGACTTTCGTGCTTTTTCAAACTCACCTTTTTTCATATATAGCAGAGCCAGCAGCAAATGTCCCTTCACCATATTAGGCGCACTGTTTAACACCTTTTTTAACTGTATGACTGCAACGTCATCATTTCCCTGTTTGGCATATCCCAAG
>JAAWCL010000094.1 GCA_022793235.1 Bacilli bacterium
AAGAATGTGGGTAGGAAGTAATTATCAAGTAAGTGGAGAAGAGAGACACTTCACATTAAAAGTGAATGTATATGGAAATGATGGAGTAAATGTAGAGGTAAATGGAGTAGAACTAGATAAGAGTAGTGCAACAGTAAAACTAACAAACTCTCTACAGTTAAATGCAAGTACAACACCAGCATCACCTAGTGATAAGACTATTACTTGGACAAGTAGTGATCCAAGAATTGCAACAGTTACTAATACAGGACTTGTTGAGACAAAAGGAGTAGGAACGACTACAATTACAGCTACAGCCTCAAATGGAAAGAGTGCTTCAGCAAGTATCAAAGTAGAAGTAGATAATCCCAATATAACAGGAGCTTACACTTATAATGAAACAACCTGTCCAACAGGAAGAGAAGAGACATGTCAACCTACTACTTGTTTAGTAAATGGAACTTGTCCAGCTGGTACAGCAATATCCTATAAAGTAAATGATACAACTACTCAAGATTTTCATGTATTAAAAGATAATGGAAATACTTTAACATTGATAACAAATAGTTCTGTTAAAACAAATGTAGCTTGGGATGTTTCTGGAAGTAATGAATATGGACCAAGAACAGCTACTCAAGCGTTGGAGAATGTGACAAGTAATTGGGTGAATGTATCTGAAAATGTATATAATGAGAAAAATGGAATAGCTACTAGAGCAAGCATGATTACTAAGGCTGAGACAGAGTTAGTAGGATGTACAACTGCACAAAATTCTTGTCCAATATGGATAACAGATAATGATTTTTATCATTGGACTTCTACTCCTCAAACTGGTTTTACTGATACGGCTTGGCGTGTTGATTTTTCTCTTACTCGACGTTTAGGTACTCCTGATGTCAATGCTAAAGAAACTCGTAGTATACGTGCAGTGATTAATATTAATAAATAGGTTGTTGATTAAAATTCTTCCTATTAATGTTAAGTATAGCTAATCTCTTTAAATAGATTAGCTATTTTTCTTTTTTCTTAGATGTAATAAAAAAGTAGTATAGTGTGACCTAAAACTTTATCAAATAAAGTAAAAATGTTTAATACTACATGATAGAAGTATCTTTTATGGTGATTTGTCTAATTTTGTAATTGCTAATCGGCCTTGGGCAGGACATGTTGCAGAATAGTGTGATGATGTTTTGGTAGGATTTTTTTATTTTTCTCTAACTTATGGTGGGCGAGTCTATAATGATGGAAGTCGGTTGTTTAATAAAACTATAACGTTATACATATAAAGATTATTAGTATATATGATATGTATTATAGTCTTTTTTATTCTATTTCAGTGTATAAAGTAGTGCACAATTTTTATGTTTATTATATAATTGTATATATGAGGTGATTCTATGTATAAATTAGGGGTTAAGATTTTTTAAAATGAAACAAAGGAAAAGAAAATTAAAAAGAAGTATTATAAAAAAATTTTTTATCTTTCTTATTTTTACTGTCATTTTATGTTTTTTGTTTTATATGACTTATTATATTTATATGGAGATGCGTGCTATTTCTAAGTATAATAAAAAAGTACAAGAATACAGTTATCTTGAAATAGAAAAAATGAGTGATAAATTTGCAGAAATTGAAAATAAGGAATTTCATTTTGTAAGAGATAAGTATAATGTTATTTATATTATTTCTATTGATAATAATAAGCTAGATCAATATGAAAATATGATTGAATATACTTATGGTAAAAGAGAAAAAGTAGATTCTATAAAGTTATATGGGTTACCTGTAAGAGTTAGTCAAGAATTAAAACAACTTATAATCAATAATATTAATAAATTTTTATCTTTTAATGAGCAAATGGATATAACAGTTGAAAATTATGAGGAATATTTGCCTATTACTTTTCTTGATACAACTATAAAGGAACAGTATAAATTTAATTATGTTGTCTTTTTATTGTTTTTAATTTTTAGTATTCTTTTTTTACTTTTAATTAAACTTTTATTTTTTAAAAAATTAGATGAAAAAAGTTCAGTTTAACTTGAATTTTTTTCTTTTTTCTATATAATAAAGTACAGTTGTTTGGGAGGTAGACTTATGCAAAATGAGAAAAAGTTAGTATTTGTAACCAGTGATATTGTCTTATTTCCTAATTCAGAAATTCGATTTGAGATTAGTAATACTAATGAAATAGAATTGTTTGATTTGATTGAGAATACTGCTACTAGTGAAGTTTTGGTAGTAAACGCTTATGATGATGGGGCTCATTCTGATGTTACCATGCTTCCTAGTGTGGGTATTCTTGCGGAACTTACGATGTTAGTTTACATGCCTAATAATAAAAATAAAGTGACATTGATAGGTAAAAAACGTGTAAATATACACAATTATACACTTGGTGAGAATAGTAGATATTCAGCCGAATATGAAGAGATTGATACTCCAAATATTATAGATGAACATTATAAAACTATACTTATTAAAGCATTGTCCAAATATGTAAAGAAAGTACCTTATATGTCTAATGCTGTTATGAATAAGATTGATTTGATTGAAAGTATAACAGAGCTTACAGATTTAATTGTTAGTTTTGTTCCATTTGGAATAGATAAAAAGAAAAAATATATTTTAGAAATAGATAGCTATAAACGCTGTAAAATGCTTCTACAAGATATGAATGATGATATTAAATATGTGGAGTTGGAAGAAAAAATTGAACGTCAAGTTGAGAAGGAAATGGATGAGGTTCAAAAAGAATATTATTTGCGAGAAAAATTGAATGTAATTCAGAAAGAATTAGGAGATTTTTCAACTAAAAATCATGAAATAGAGACTTATAAAAAAAAGTTGAATAAATTGAAATGTTCTAATGAAATTAAAACTAGAATAAAATTAGAGTTAAATCGTTATGAAGCTACACCTAGTAATTCCCCAGATTTATCTATTATTCGAGATTATTTAGAGTGGATGTTTGCCCTTCCTTGGAATCTTTATACTAAAGATAATAGTCATTTTGATGAAGTTATTGCTACTCTTGATGAGACTCATTTTGGTCTTTTATCTGTTAAATCTCGTATTTTGGAATATTTGGCTGTAAAGCGGCATGCTCCAAATTCAAAAAGTCCTATTCTTTGTTTGGTTGGTCCACCTGGTGTTGGAAAAACGACTCTTGCTCTTTCTATTGCTAAAGCTTTGAATCGTAAGTCTGTAAAAATTAGTGTGGGTGGTATTAATGATGAGGCAGAGATTGTTGGACATAGGAGAACTTATATTGGAGCCAGTCCAGGTCGAATTATTCAGGGCTTACGAAAGGCTTCCAGTGCAAATCCTGTATTTATTATTGATGAAATAGATAAAATGCGTAAAGATATTAAGGGAGATCCTGCTAGTAGTCTTCTAGAGGTATTAGACGTGAGTCAAAATAGTCATTTTTCTGATCATTATATAGAGGAGGATTTTGATCTTAGTAAGGTTATGTTCATCGCTACTGCTAATTATATAGAGCAAATTCCTTATGAATTACGGGATAGGTTAGAAATTATTGAGGTTCCTAGTTATACTGAATATGAGAAGTTTGATATTTGTAAAAATTATATTCTTCCTAGATCTATGAGTGAGACTGGACTTACTGTGTTTGCTGTTCAATTTCTGGATGATGCTATTATGCATATTATTCGTTATTATACAAAAGAGGCTGGAGTTCGAGAATTAGAACGAAAAATTGATGCTGTTCTTCGAAAAATCGTTAAGAAATTATTAACTGATAAGAGTATTGCTTCTTATGAGATAGATATACATATGGTCGAAGAATTATTAGGAAAAAAGAAGTATTTTTATAATTTAATTGATACAGTTAAGCGAATTGGTGTTGTTAATGGAATGGCTTATACTACTCTTGGAGGTGATATTCTTCCTATAGAAGTCACTTATTATAAGGGAAAAGGAGGGTTTATGCTTACTGGCAGTTTGGGGGATGTTATGAAGGAGTCTTGCCATATTGCTTTGAGTTATATTAAAGCCCATGCTCAAGAGTTTGGTATTAAATTAAAAGATTTCGTTGATTATGATATTCATATTCATGTGCCTGAAGGTGCGGTATCAAAGGATGGACCTTCTGCGGGAGTGGCTTTAACTACAGCTCTTATTAGTTTGTTTACGAAAAAGGAGGTTTCTTCTAATCTTTCTATGACTGGAGAAATTACCTTATCTGGTAAGGTTCTTCCTATTGGTGGGGTTCGAGAAAAAGTGATTGGTGCTCATAGGGCTGGTATTCAAACTATTTATTTACCAAAGGAAAATCAAAGTGATTTGGATGAAATTGATGATAAAATAAAAAAAGATATTCATTTTATCTTTATAGAGGATTATGAAAATATATATAGAACTATTTTTGGAGGTGTGAATTATGTTAGATGTTAGTGATTCGAAAATTAAAATTCATAATTTGATGTTAAAACAAATTTTTATGACTTATTCTATTGATGATATTAAAACTATGTATAAAAATTTTACAACAAATGAAAGCGATTTACTTTTACTTTGTAGTATATATGATTTGTTAAATCATGAACTTGGTTTCTTTTCTTTATCGAGAGAAGTGACACAAAAAATAGAAGATGTTTTTCAGTTATTGCGATGGAAAATTAAAGATACACAAATGCTTCCTATGATTAATGAGAGTATTATTTGTTTTAATGAAATTTATAATCAATCTGATGCAGAGAAGGAAATTTTGCAAAGGCAGTATTTAAGAGAAAATTTTAAAATACGCACTCAGACAGATCATTATTTTGAGAAACTTCTTGATACTGAACATAATCAATTAGATCATATTATTTCCTATAATTTAGATTTTCAACGATATGATTATTCTTTTTATTTATCTGCTCAAAGAGGAAATTTTGATTATATGATGAAGGAAAAAGAGTATTCTTATTTTATCTTTTCATTAAATTATTTAATTGATTATACCTTACCTGTACTTTTTACAGAGGATAAAAAGAAACTTTATTTAGATTTACTTGATCAAATTGTTTTATATGATCAAGATAGAAAGAAATATGTTAAAAAGGCTAAAAAACATTTAAGACAAATATAAAATTTATCAAAAAAAACGGACTTTACGTCTTTTTTTTTATTTTTTTCATACTATTAATTGAGGAGGATAATATGAAAAAAACTTTATCATTTGAAAAAGATTTAACATTCCAGACTATGATAGGAGAAGTCACTACTATTTCTTTTGAAGAGGATTTAAAATTTATAGATAAAAGTGATATAGCAGGTAACTTTTATATTAGTGGTAAATATAAGATGACAGAAGCAAGTACTATATTAGAAGATTTCTCCTATAGTATTCCAATTGAAATAGCCACTATAGAAAATTATGATTTAGAAACGACCAAGATTACTGTACAAAACTTTACTTATGAAATAGTAGATGATGATATATTAAGATGTAAAATTGAGATACAAATAGAGGGTAGAGAAGAAATACTTTTAGATGAATCTTTGATGGAAGAGAATAGTGAAGAAGAAAAGGAATTTTTAGATTTTGCAGAGAAAAAGATTGATGCTATTGAGCCAGAAGCAGTATTAGTAAGAGAAAAAGAGGAGTCTATACAATCTAATTCTTTAGAACAAATAAAAAATGAAAAAGTAGAATTAGTTAGAGAATGTGATGATGATATTATCAATAAGGCTTTAGAAGATTTACCTATAAAAGAAAATGTAGGAGAAGTGGAGCATAAAGAGGCGGTTTTAGAAAAACAGGATATTAAACATGAAGAAGTTGAAATTAAACAAGAAATTGATGAAGAAAAGAGTGAGATTATTAAAAACGAAAATATAGTTAAAGAAGAACGTCCAAAACTTAAAGTGAATTCCTTATTTGCTAATTTGGGAGAAGAAAATGATACTTTTACGACTTATTCTATTTATATCATGCGAGAGGGAGATACATTAGAAAAAGTCATGGATAAATATAAGATCAAAAAAGAGGAATTAGAAATGTATAATGATTTAAGTACAATTGAACTGAATTCAAAGGTAGTGATTCCTTCTAATAATAATGAATAATTTATATGAAACACTTTTGAAGTATAATATAAAACCTCAAAAATATAAATATATTAATAAGGCTTGTATATTGTATACTGAAAAAGAAAAATATGTTGTGAAAAGTAAAAAAAGAGTTGATAAAGATAAGTTATATGATTATTTATTATCCCGTGATTTTACTTTTTTCTTATATCCAGAAAATGATTTGACTGATGATTATGAGATTTATAGTTATCTAGATGAAATAGAACTTGATCGTGATGAAAAGGCTAAGGATCTTATGTTTATTATGAGTGATTTGCACAATCGAACCACTTCTTATAAAGATATAGATCTTGATAAAATAAAAGAAATTTATGAAGAAAAACAGGGTAGGATTGATTATTTATTTCATTATTACAATGATTTGGAAGAGGTATTTATGATGAAAGTTTATAATAGTCCTGCTGAATATTTGCTACTTAGAAATATTGATAAAATATATAATACTTTGAATTATAGTCGTTTTTTATTAGAGGATTGGTATAAACGTATTACAAATAATAAAAAGATGAGAATTAGCTTTATTCATAATCGGATTAGTTTGGAACATTTTATAGCTGGGAGAGATGCTAAACTTATTAATTTTGATTATGCAAAATATGATTGTCCTATTTATGATTATATTTATTTTTATAAGAAACACTATAAAGAATTAGATATGGATAGTTTATATCAAATTTATCAACATAAATTTAAATTTACTAAAGAAGAAGAATTGCTTTTTTTTATAGAAATTATAATTCCAGATAAAATACGATTTACAAATGATCATTATAATAATTGTTTACAAGTCTATAATTTAAATAAATATTTAGATACTAGCCGGGAATTTATTTTAAAAGAGCAAAAGAAAGATCAAAAAAGATACGATACAAAAGAGACCAAATAAGATCATTGCATTTATTCTTGTTGTAATAAAAATAAGAATTGCAGCTTGATAGAAAATTACAACGAGTAGAGAGAAAATAAATCCAATATATAAAAGAGAAGATCTTCTTTTTTGTTTGCAGAAATTGCATCTACAATAGATAGGATGTTTATTTTTCATATTACTTCACCTATAATAATTTATGTATTTATAAGTATTTTGTTTCATGATATAATGAGTAATATAGTGAGGTAGATTTATGAATAATAAGGGATTTACTTTAATTGAATTAATGGCTTGTGTTGTTATTATAGGTTTTTTGTCACTTGTGACTTATCCTTCTATTCGAAATGCTTTGTCAACCAATAGTTCAAAGAGTTGTGTTTATTATGAGAGAGCTATGGTTAGTGCTTGTAAATATTTTATACAGAAAGAAAGTGTTGATATTATAGAATCTAATGGTGGATTTTTTCCTTCAAATAAGATTGTTTCTTTACAGACTTTATTAGATAGTGATTATATTGAACCTTATACTGATACAAAATCAACGATTACAAATGCTAGTGTTTCGGTAGATTATGATGCTACTACTCATACCTATACTTATACACCTCATTTGAAATGTATAAGTAAAAATGGAACAAATCTCTATGAAAAATAATATGTATTATAAAAAAATGTCGTGTAGACATTTTTATTCTTTTATAGGTGGAGCAGATTTTTTTGACCATTCTACTATAATTTTCCAAATTATTGGTGTTACAATACCAGTTTGTTCTTCGTTATATTTTTTTTGAATATATTTAATTGATTGTTCTGTTAAGGAATCAAAAATTCCATTTACTCTTACTCCTGGTATTTCATGTGTTTTTTCACATATTTTGTATAAAAAATTTTGTAATCTTACAATATCTTCTCCTTGCATACCCTTTGATAAGAAAATTCCTGGATAGAATTCGTCTACATAGATTAGATATTCATTTGGAATTGTTTTTTTTGTTTGATCATAGGCTTCTATAATTGCTTTCCATGTGTTACTGTCTACAATTCCTGTTTCTAAGATATTGTATTCTTTTTGAAATGCTTTGACTACCTGTTCTGTTTTTTCGTTATATGTTGTTTCATTTAGACCTACAAATGGTATGTTTGGATCAAAGTAAGAAATAAAATCTAATAAATAATTTAGAGTTCTTATATAAGGCCCTGTGGAACCTAATTTTAGTTCTTTATCAAAAATGAGTGTTGCTTCATCTAGACTAATGCCTTCAGAATAAATATCTGTTATTTGTTTTACTGCATTATAAATGTATTTAATTTTATACCAAGTAGATTTATCCACTACACCTGTTTGTGGAAGACTAAATATTTTTTGAAATGCTTTGACTGCTTCTTCTAAGTCTGTTGTAAAAAAGACTGTATCATCTTCAATTATTGGAATAGCGGGATAATTTTCTCCAATTCTGTTTAATTGTAATTTTAAAATTCGGACAAAATCTCCTGAATAACCTAGACGGATGGGAAAGTTTGGGTAAGACATAATATTTGCTTCTACAGGAGCATTAAAAATAATTTTTATATCCTCTCCATAATAGTTTTTTAAGATTTCTAAAGGAGATAGTCCTCGTTGTGCCAGTTCAACACTTCCCCATTGCGATAGTCCTTCGCAAGTTGAATTTTTTCCATCACAATATACTGCAAATAGAGGTTGTATTTGATCATCTTTTACAATATAGTTATTAAATGTTTCATCAACAATTTGAGAGATATTTTCAAAAAATTGGCCATTTTCAGTAAAGTTTTGATCATAAGCAGGGTCACTTGTAATATCAAAATTATATCCTTGTGAGGGATACCACTCATTGTAAATACGATTTAGGGCAAATGATGTTTGTGCAAGTATATTTGCCTTTATAGCATCTGTAGGCCAGTTTGGATAAATTTCGCTTGAAGCTACATTTTTTATATATTCTTGAAAGGGAATAGTTATATTTTTTGCTTCTTCATTAGGGGGACCTAAATGTACTGTAATTTCTGTTGGAATGACTGGATTTCTAATTGCCAAGGGTATCTACTCCTTCCAACTTGACTTCAGGTGTCATTTTTATGTACTGAATGATATTTACATTACCAAACATTCCTATTTTTTCTTCTTTTACTGTTTTATACTCTTTATGTATTGCTACTAAATCATATATGGTATATTTTGGTTCAACAAATGGAGTTTCTGATGAGACAAAGCTAGGTGCAGGAAGTGTTATATTTTCAATTATTCCACTTGAATTTGTAAATCCTCTAAAGAAAATTATTGTTTTATTTCCTATATTTTTTGTAATAATAATTTCAGTATTTTCTAGTGGAATGGCTTTATAGGCTGTAAATACTTCTATTTTTAGTCTGCCTATTTCAGGGTTTTCTTTTAAAAAAGTTTGATATTCTTCAGCATGTTTATTTTTAAATTCTTCTAATGATATAGTATCCATTAATTATTCTCCTTTATTTTTAAGACTTGTCCAATATCTAAGTTAATAGAATTTAAATCATTAAGTTCTATTAAATTATCTACTGTCGTATCATATTGTTTTGCAATTTCGTATAAATTATCTCCACTTTTTACAGTATAAGTTTGATAAGTGATAGGGGTGTAATTTTCTCCAAGACATTCTTTAATAGATGTTGGTAGATTATAGTTTTTACCGTTTATATTTAGGGATTGTCCAACTGTTAGGATGGGACTTTTTAAGCTGTTTAATGCGATTAAATCATTGATGGGGATGTTAAATTGGTTTGCAATGGAGTAAATGCTATCGCCTTCTTTTACTATATATGTTTGTTTTTGTGTTTCTATTGTATCGTTTGGCTTTATAATTAGAACCTGTCCAATATCTAAGTCATTGCTTTTTAAATGATTTAGCTGTTTTAATTGGTCTACTGTAGTACCATATTTTTTAGCAATTTCATATAAATTGTCTTTACTTTTTACAGTATAGGTTATGTAGTTTTGGCTATTATTTATATTATCCTTTATGGGAATGATTAGGGTTTTTCCTACTTGTAATTCATTACTAGAAAGATTATTGGCATTTAGAATTTGTTCAACTGTTATATTGTATTTTTTAGCAATCTCATAGAGGTTGTCATTTTTTTGTACTATATAATTTATAGACTGATAATTTGGTATGATTAAAGTTTCTCCTACAATTAAATTATTGGAAGTTAGTCCGTTTGCATTTTTTATGGAATCACTGCTTACTCCAAATTGTCTAGCGATACCGTATAGTGTATCTCCATTTTGTACTATATAATTTTTCATAAATCACCTCTTTTTATTATATGTTTTATCTTTTTTTTATTGAATTGTTATCTAAAATTTGTTATAATATAGCCCAATTATAAGGGGGTATAGTGTATAAATATGGTGAGGAAGAATATAAAGAGGTTTTTGAAATGTGGAGGGAAAAGAATCCTGAAAAAAACAGAGAATAATTCATGAAAATTGTTTTTCTTTCAAAAAGTAATTAC
>JAAWCL010000095.1 GCA_022793235.1 Bacilli bacterium
CTTGCAAAGAAACAAAAACAGTAACAATTTCAAAAGAAAATCATTTATTAGTAAATTGGGTACCAAATCAAGAAGGAAAAACAGAAAAGAGTACATGTGAAAAATGTGGAAAGACAGTAATAAGAGAAATAGAAAAACATAATCATAAATTTAATAAAATAGATGAAAAGATTACTATAAATGCAGATGGTACACATATTAGAACAACAATTTATGAATGTCCAGAAGATAAAGAACAAAAAACAGAAACCAAAATTGAAAATTGTACATTTGAAACGAACTTTAAACAAGCAGCAGAAAGCGATAAACATATAAAAATAGAGACTTGTACAGTTTGTAAAGATAAAAAAGAAACAGAAATGTCTTGTATTCCAAATGGTAATATTTTAGTAGAAGTAATAGATGGTGTAATCTATGAATATCAAATTTGTAAAGATTGTGGTAGAAAATGTAACTATCAATTACATGAAAAACATACAGAAGAACCTAAAGACTTAGTCTATACACTTGATCATGCAAATAGTGATGGAACACATGAATTAACAGCAACATACAATTGTGATTTATGTGGTGAAGAAATTACTCTAAATAAAACAGAAGCTTGTGATTATTCAAATAGTAAAATAACTTATGAACAATTACCAGGAGGAAACTTTACAGTAAACAATATACATAACGTATTACAAACTTGTGATGTATGTGGAGAAACAAGCAAAAAAGAAGAAGCTTGTACTCCAGTTGGAGATATGCAATATATGACTTATCTTTCCCAAGTTTATGAATTCTATTATTGTGAAGATTGTGGTTATAGATGTGAACAAGTACCACACTTTAAACATAACTATCCAGAAAATTGGTCACAACATAATGAGTCAGAACATAGAAAAGAGTGTCCTTGTCAAACAAGTATAACAGGAGACGATAGAATGGTATCAGAACCACATCATGTAGAATATAAAGATGGTAATCTAGTATGTAAGGATTGTGGATATGTAACGACAAATATAGCAGAGCATGAACATGCAAAAGATGGAATGAACCTTATGGATTTAGTAATGAGTCCTTACTACAATCATTTGATAGACAAAGGACAACAAAAAAATCCAGTTCCTTCTCCGTATGGATATTGTTCCAGATATGATTTACGTTGTCCAACATGTGGTGTAGTTTACTATATTAAATATGATCATGATTTCAAAGATGGTAAATGTACTAGAGGTTATTGTGATCATATAGCTGATCCAGATTATGGAATAGATACAACAGAATTAGAAGAAGTAAATCTTGAAGACTTAGTAGAACAAGTACCTATAGAAGATTTAGTTGAAGTCGAGCTAACACCAGAAGAGGTAGTTACAACAAGTCCTAGTGCTATTGAAACTACACCAGTAGAAAATGCTGAAGTGACAACATCAAGTGCAATACAAGCTAAAAAATTGGTTAAAACAAGATAAATAAAAGAATATCGATGATACAAAAGATGTATTCAGCGATATTTTTTTTATGTTTAAAAAAGATAAGGATATGTTATAATGAATTTATAAGGATGTGAAAATATGGAAAAGAAAGAAACAAATTTAAGGGACTGTTATGTGATAAAAGCAAATCGCTTTGGCGATAATAGAGGCTATTTTGAATCTCTTACAATAGAAGATTTAAATAGTTTAGGTTTTAAAAATATAGAACAAATTAGTAGAAGTAAAAGTGGAAAAGGAATTCTTAGAGGAATGCATTTTCAAAAAGGAAAATATGCACAAGCAAAAGTTGTATCTTGTATAAATGGAGCAGTACTGGATGTAGTAGTGGATCTAAGAACAGATTCTCCTACTTATGGACAGTATACAAGTGTAGAACTAACACCAGAAAATGGCAAAATGCTTTATGTACCACGTGGTTTTGCTCATGGATTTCTATCATTAGAGGAAGATACCATTTTTCAGTACTTTGTAGATAATAAATATATGCCAACAGAAGAAGGGGGTCTAATTTATAATGATAGTGATATAGGAATCAACTGGCAATTCGAAAAATATGGGATAGAAGAACCAATATGTAGCGAAAAGGATACCAAATATCCAACACTAAAAAAATTACCAGATTATTTTAAGGGGGTATAAGAATGAAATCATTAGTAACAGGTGTAAGCGGACAACTTGGATATGACATAGTAAAAAAATTAAAGGAACAAGGGCTAAACGATATTTTTGCACCCACCAGTAAAGAATTTGATATTACCAATCATGAACAGGTAATAAATTATATTTTAGAAAAAAAGCCAGACGTAATATTTCATTGTGCAGCCTATACTGCAGTAGATAAAGCAGAAAAAGAAGAAGATAAAGCTTATAAAGTAAACGCCATAGGAACAAAAAATATCGTAGAAGCAGCCAAAGTAGTAGATGCTAAAATAATCTATATAAGTACAGATTACGTCTTTGATGGAACAAAAGAAGGACAGTATGAAATGGATGACGAAACAAATCCTCAAAATATATATGGAAAAACAAAACTGCAGGGAGAAAAAGAAGCCTTAAAGTATTTAAGACATTTTATTGTAAGAATATCATGGGTATTTGGTATCAATGGAAATAATTTTGTAAAGACTATGTTAAAATTAGCAGAAACAAAAACAGAATTGAATGTTGTAAAAGACCAAATAGGAAGTCCGACTTATACAGTAGACTTAGCAGAATTATTAATAGCAATGGCACAAACTGAAAAATATGGAATTTATCATGCCACAAACGAAAATTACTGTAGTTGGGCTGAATTTGCAGAATATATATTTAAGACAAATAATAAAAATGTAACAGTGAATAAAGTGACTACAGAAGAATATTTAAAATTAACAGGCACCACTCAAGCATATAGACCAAAAAATTCTAAGCTATCTAAAAAAACATTAGAAGAGAATTTCTTTTTATTACCATCATGGGAAGATGCAATAAATAGGTATAGTAAAGAACTACAAAAGCAAAAAACATTAGAGAAAAAAGGAGACTAGAACATGAAATACTTAGTAACAGGTGTAGCAGGATTTATTGGTAGTAATTATATGCATTATGTAACAGAAAAATATAAAGATGACTTTTTTGTAGGACTAGATGCACTAACCTATGCTGGAAATTACAACAACATAAAGTCCTTAGAAAAATATGAAAACTATAAATTTATAAAAGGTGATATTACAAATAGAGAATTTATATATAAACTATTTGAAGAAGAAAAGTTTGATGTAGTCATTAATTTTGCAGCAGAATCACACGTTGATAACTCAATAAAAAATCCAGAAGTATTTTTAAATACAAATATTATAGGAACTTGTGTATTAATGGATGCTTCCCGTAAATACAATATAAAAAGATATCATCAGGTATCAACAGATGAAGTATATGGAGATCTTCCCTTAGATAGAAAAGACCTTAAATTTACAGAAGAAACACCCCTTCATACCTCAAGTCCTTATTCATCTAGTAAAGCAAGTGCAGATTTATTAGTGATGGCTTATTACAGAACCTATAATCTTCCAGTAACTATATCAAGATGTTCAAATAATTATGGTCCATATCAATTTCCAGAAAAATTAATTCCAGTCGTAATTAGCAAAGCTATGAAGAATGAGAAAATTCCTGTCTATGGAAAAGGAGAAAATGTAAGAGATTGGATTCACGTAATAGACCATAATATTGGAGTAGACAAAATAGTTAGAGAAGGAACAATAGGACAAATTTATAATTTAGGTGGACATTCTGAAAGAAGCAATTTAGATGTAATCAAAACAATATTAAGACAAATGAACAAAAGTGAAGATTTAATTGAATATGTAGAAGATAGACCAGGACATGATTTAAGATATGCAATAGACTCAAGTAAGGTAGAACAAGAATTAGGATGGAATTTAACTTACAATTTTGAAGAAGGAATAAAAGAAACAATAGATTGGTATCTAAATAACAAAGAGTGGATAAATAACATCTTAAGTGGTGAATATAAAAAAGTTTATAAAGAAAAATAATATTTTATGGTAAAAGTTATAATAAATGTGCTATAATTATTATTAGGATTGGTGAAAATATATGGACTTTGAAAATATGAAAAAAATAGTAAGTACAAATAAAATATTAATTATGATTATAGGTCTTTCTTGCGTTGTTTTAATGGGAGGAAGCTATGCTTGGTACACAATAAATGTAGAATCAAATAAAGTACATACAATGAAAGTAGGAACTCTAGAGTTAGAACTAAAAGGAAAAGAAGAGCAGGTAATTATAAATAAGGCAGTTCCACAAAAAGATAGTGAGGGAATAAAAAATACACCTTATCATTTTACAGTAACAAATACAGGTAATCTAAGCACAAAATATAATGTATACTTAGAAGATATAAGCCTAAGTAGTGGAGCAACAAGATTAAGTGATAGCGTAATCAAATACAACCTAGCAAATGATAAGGAAAATAATACTCAATATCTAAATAGCTTACAAAATATCAGTGGAAAAAGACTTTTAATAACAGGAACGCTAAAACCAGAAGAAAGTATAACTTATGATCTAAGACTGTGGTTAGCAGAAGAAGCGACAAGTGAAATAGCAGGAGAAGAGTTTATTGCTAAAATAACAATAGAAGGTGGACAGACAAATCGTCCTATAGAATAACAATAAAAAGATATTTCATAATACAAGAAATATTTTTTTTGTATTTTTAACCGTTTGCTTTTTTCTAAATTATAAGATAAAATAATACTGGTGATGAATATGTTAGAAGTACGTAATGTGAGCCTAAAATTTGGCCCAAGAACACTTTTTGAAGATGTCAATTTAAAATTTCAAGATGGAGCTTGCTATGGATTAATAGGAGCAAATGGAGCAGGAAAATCCACATTCTTAAAAATACTTTCAAAAGAACTAGATACAACAACAGGAGAGGTATATCTTGAAAAAGGTAGAAGAATATCTTTTTTAAAGCAGGACCATTATATGTATGATGAAGTAAGTGTTATAAATACAGTTCTTATGGGAAATGAGAAATTATGGAAAATTATTGAAGAAAAGAATAAATTATATAGTCAAACAGAATTTTCAGATGAGGATGGAGTACGTCTTGCAACCTTAGAAAGTGAATTTATTGATCTAGATGGTTGGAATCAAGAAGCAAATGCTGCAACACTTTTAAATAATTTAGGAATAGATACAGAATACCATTATAGTCTTATGAAAGATATCCCTGTAAAGTTAAGGGTAAAAGTACTCTTAGCTCAAGCTTTATTCGATAATCCAGATGTTTTATTATTAGATGAGCCAACCAACAGTTTGGATATAGAGGCTATTAGTTGGTTAGAAGAATTCCTTATTAACTTTAATAACACAGTAATTGTAGTCAGCCATGATAGGTATTTTTTAAATAAAGTATGTACACATATCGCAGATATTGACTATGGAAAAATAAAGTTATATGTTGGAAATTATGATTTCTGGTATGAATCAAGTGAATTACTACAAAAACAAATCAAAGAATCAAATAAGAAAAAAGAAGAAAAAATAAAAGAGTTACAAGACTTTATTGCAAGATTTTCAGCAAATGCATCAAAATCAAAACAAGCTACATCTCGAAAGAAAATGCTTGAAAATATAGAGTTAGAAACACTTGTACCTTCATCTAGAAAATATCCATTTATTGAATTTAAAATAGAAGAAAATCATGGGAAAGAAATATTAACAGTAGGAAAATTGACGAAGAAAATAGGAGACAAAATCATTTTTGATAAAATAAGTTTCACAGTAAGAAGTGGGGACAAGATAAATATTATTTGTGAAGATGATACAAAAAAAACTTGTCTATTTAACATTTTAATGGGACTAGATAAAGACTACACAGGTGAAGTAATTTGGGGTAAAACAATAAAAAATAGTTACCTACCACAAGATAATTCAGATTTATTTAATGAAAAAGAGAAATCAATTATGGAATGGATTGGACAGTTTTATGATATAAAAGATGAAACAATTTTAAGAAGTTTTTTAGGAAGAATGCTATTTTCAAAAGAAGATGTCTTTAAAAAAGTAGGAGTGTTATCTGGTGGAGAAAAAAGTCGTTGTATGTTATCTAAAATGATGTTATCTTACCCAAATTTCTTAATATTAGATGAACCTACAAACCATTTAGACCTTGAAAGTATTACTTCTTTGAATAAAGCTTTAGAAAATTTTACAGGTGAAATAATTTTTACAAGTCGTGACCATGAAATGAATAGTACAGTATCAAATAGAGTTATAAAAATAGAAGAAAATGGCAAAATAATTGATCGATATTTAGGCTATGATGAATTTTTAGAGAAAGAAAAAAATGGAAACTTATAATGATTAAATTAAATGAATATAGATTACTTATCTTAGAACAGGATGGTAATTGGGAGAAGTATGAAAAACAAATAGGCTACTTACATAAAGATTGTTTAGAAAAATATTGCAAATTAAAAGGATTAGATATATATAGTACAATAAATGAAATTATTAAAAGAACAAAATCTATAATTATATATAATATAAGTGATGATGTAATTGCTATTTATCTACCTGATATATTGAGTGATGAACAGCTTTATCAACTAGAATTATTTAATGACTTTTCATTAAATAATGTAAAAATAATAGAAGCAACAAAAGTAAATGATCAACAGGAATATTTTCAATTGGAAGATAATATTCAGGAAAGATTTTCAAATGAAATAATACAATCTTACTATAATAAATCTTCAAAAAACCGATAAAAGAGAAAAAGAAAATTCTCTTTTTCTTTACAAAAATTTACATAAAAAAATAATTAAGATATAAATTAATAAATTATATTCAAATAACTTATTTACATTACCTATATATTTGTACTAAAATGAATTTATAAGATATCTATTATGTATAAGATAAGAAAATGAGTAAATAATAGATATTGAAAAATAAGAGTGTAAAGAAAATGGATAAAAAAGAACATGAGAATAAAAATAAAATCATCGTATCAGTTTTAGGCTTAGTATTACTTTTAGTATTAGTAGTAGGAATTACTTATGCTGTATTTACGTATACCAAAAAGGGTAATGTAGAGAATACAATTCGTACAGGTAAGATTACAATGAGTTATACAGAAGGAGAAAACGGAATCACTTTGGAAAATGCATATCCAATGGAAGACTCTGTGGGTAAAGTCTTGTCAGATCCAAATCAATTGTTTGATTTCACAGTAAATATCAATCTATATGGAAGTAAAACACCAGTCTCTTATGAAGTCACAGCAGAAAAAGATGAGAACTCAACACTTGGTGATAGTGATGTCAGAATCTATTTAGAGAAAAGTTCTGATGGAACAAATTATCAAGCTGTATCTTCTCCTAGTGGCTATGTAGCAATGGGTACTGCAGATGAATTTGGAGCACAAGGAACAGAGATGCTTTTAGATAGAGGAAATACAACCGATACAGTAACTTATAATTATAGATTAAGAATGTGGGTAGGAAGTAGTTATCAAGTAAGTGGAGAAGAGAGACACTTTACATTAAAAGTGAATGTATATGGAAATGATGGGGTGAATGTAGAAGTAAATGGAGTAGAACTAGATAAGAGTAGTGCAACAGTAAAATTAACAAACTCTTTACAGTTAAATGCAAGTACAACACCAGCATCACCTAGTGATAAGACTATTACTTGGACAAGTAGTGATCCAAGAATTGCAACAGTTACTAATACAGGACTTGTTGAGACAAAAGGAGTAGGAACGACTACAATTACTGCAAC
>JAAWCL010000096.1 GCA_022793235.1 Bacilli bacterium
AAATCAAATAATTAAATTGAAATTCCTCTTGCAAAATTAAAAAAATTATAGTAAACTTAAAAAGTACTGATTATTAATGGAACTGTAGCTCAGTTGGTAAGAGCACACGCTTGATAAGCGTTGGGTCACAGGTTCAAGACCTGTCAGGTCCACCATATATTATGCCTCAATAGCTCAGTTGGTTAGAGCACTTGACTGTTAATCAAGGGGTCCTAGGTTCAAGTCCTAGTTGAGGCGCCATATGGCGAGTTGGTGAAGTGGCTTAACACACTGCCCTTTCACGGCAGCATTCACGGATTCGAATTCCGTACTCGTCACCAGATAGTAATGAACGCTTATTAGCGTTTTTTTTTATAAAAAGAGTATATAGAAGGAAAAATTATAATAATACCCATAATATGGAGAAGATAAATAGAATAATATTATCTTTAAAATTAAAAATATCTAACTATTACACTATATTTTAGTAACTCATTTTTTTAGTGTTTATTTGAAATGCTTATTATATAACAAATATATTAAACAAAAAGAAATAATGGTATAGGTGGTGAACAAACTTGAAAAAAATCATAATTATTGAAGATGATATAAGTATTCATAATGTGTTAAAAGAATTATTAAAAAATGAAGGATATAATATATCTAATGCCTATTCTGGAACAGAAGCATTATTATTACTGGAAAAAGAAAAATATGACCTTATACTACTAGATTTAATGATACCAGGTGTATGTGGAGAAGAAATAATTAAAAAGGTAAGTGATACACCTATAATTGTGCTTTCTGCCAAAATATCAAGTAATGATAAAGTGAATTGTTTATTATCTGGCGCAAGTGATTATATAACAAAGCCATTTGATAGTAAGGAATTATTTGCAAGAATAAAGGTACAATTAAGAACAAAAAATAATGTTCCAAAAACATTAACTTATAAAGAATTAGAATTATTAAATGATAAGCATACACTTTTAATTTCTAATGAAAAAATTAATTTAACTAAAACTGAATATGCTATATTAAAACAGTTACTTTTAAACCCTAAACAAGTTATTGCAAAAAATAAACTATTAGATTTAATAAGTATAGATACAGAGGACTGTGATGAAAACTCATTAAGAGTTCATATAAGCAATATAAGAAAAAAACTGAGAGATTATACAAATAATGAATACATTGAATCAATTTGGGGTATAGGATTTAAATTAAAAGATTAAATCTTAACAAAATTTTAACAATTTCTTAACTATTTTCTTAACAAATTTTTACTAAAATAAATATTGGAAAGGAGAAAGATTATGGAGATAGTTTTAGAAACAAATAATCTTGAAAAAAAATATAAGGATTTCAAAGCCTTAAATCATAACAATATTCATTTTGAAAAAGGCGCAATATATGGACTTATTGGTAAAAATGGTGCAGGTAAAACAACACTGATTAGAATAATTTGTGGACTTCAAAAGCCAACAAATGGAAGTTATACTATTTATGGAATAAATAACAATAGTAGTAATATTGTAAGTGTTAGAAAACGTATGGGGGCAATCATTGAAACACCATCTATTTATAGTGAAATGACTGCAAAGGATAATTTAATAGAACAATATAAATTAGTAGGAATGCCTAGTTTAGATGGTATTGATGAATTACTAAAATTAGTTGGACTTTCTAATACTGGAAAGAAAAAAGCAAAGAATTTTTCTTTGGGAATGAAGCAAAGACTAGGAATTGCTATGAGTCTCGCCAATAATCCAGATTTCTTAATTTTAGATGAGCCCATCAATGGACTTGATCCACAGGGAATTATTGAAATGAGAGAGTTGATTTTAAAACTAAACAAAGAAAGAAATATTACTATTTTAATATCTAGTCATTATTTAGATGAATTATCTAAAATAGCAACACATTATGGTTTTCTAGACAATGGCTCTATTATTAAAGAGATTAGTAGCGATGAACTAATGAAAAAGATGGAACACAAAATAATACTTACAGTAAATGGCCCAAAAGAATTTGTTAAATACTTTGAAGAACATAACATTTCTTATGAAGTGATGGATAGTAAAACTATAAATGTTTATGGCAAATATAATTTATCAAAGTTTATCAACGAATTATCCAAGAAAAATTTGATAGCAGATGAAGTACACGAACAAGAAGAATCGTTAGAAAACTATTATATGAATTTAATTGGAGGTAGTAATAATGATTAAATTATTGAATGCAAGTTTTACAAGGCTTCGTAAAAATAAATTATTTTGGTTATTAACTTTATTTAGTATTGGTCTTGCTATATTTATGGTTTATGCAATGTATAATGATATGAAGAACTATGGAGACATTATTAAGTTAGAACAACTTATCTTTAATTATTCTACAAGCATTGCAATTCCAATATCTATTTTTATAAGTCTATTTTTAGGAGTAGAATACTCAGATGGAGCAATAAGAAATAAGATAAGTATAGGACATAAAAGAACAAATATCTATCTATCAAATCTTATAATAATATTACTAGTAAGTTTATTTTCTTATATTTTATTTATGTTAGTAATTTTCCTTTTAGGAATGCCTATTTTTGGAACTATCACCTTACCTATATCAAAATTTATAATCTTAATGAGTTGTATATTTGTCACCATAATTACTTATTCTAGTATATTTACATTTTTAGCAATGATTATCTCAAATAAAACTATTACAGCAATCGTGTCGATTATGTTAGCATTTGGAATGATGATAACTGCCATAACTTGTATGAATATCTTATATACACCTAAAACTATTCAAGAAGCAAAAATGGTAGATGGAGAAACAAAAATGGAAGAAGTACCAAATCCTAAATATCCAAGCGAGAAAAAAAAGAAAGTATGTCAAACATTACTTAATATTAACCCAACAGGACAAATGTTTCAAATAGCAGATAATAGTATTTCCAATATAAAAAAATTACCACTTTATTCATTAGGAATTATAGTAATATTTACTGCTTCAGGAATAATGTTATTTAAAAAGAAGGAATTAAAATAGAAAAGGTGATTATTTATGAGTATCTGGTTTTATCTATTTTGGATAGTGCTATGTATTTCCATATTTTTGATTATAAAAATATGGATAATGAGAGAGGAATTTAAAAACATTGAAGAATCTTTATCAAATATAATAAACACAGATACAAATAACTTAATTACTGTTTCTTCAAATGATAAAGAATTAAAAAGATTAGCAACAGATTTGAATAAAAGTTTAAAAGAATTACGAAAGTTGGAACTTGAATATAAAAATGGAAACAAAGAACTTAAATCATCTATAACTAACATTTCACACGATTTAAGAACACCTCTTACTGCTATAAGAGGTTATCTCGATTTAATGGATAATAGTAATCTTGACTCTAAACAGATTAAGTATTTAGAGATTATTGACAGTAAAGTAAAAGATTTAACAAGTCTTACAGAACAACTTTTTGATTTTTCGAGAGGTTTAGATATAAAAGAAACAATGGAAAAAGAAAATATCTGTATAAATAACGTATTAGAGGAAACTCTTGTTAGTTTTTATGGAGTATTTATGAGTCATAATATTACTCCAAATATAGATATATGTGCTGAAAAGGTTTTTAGATTATTAAATGGAAATATAGTTAAAAGAATATTTGAAAATATTATATCTAATGCAATTAAATATAGTGAAAGTTGTTTTAAAGTGAAAATGTATTGTGATGGTACAATAGAATTTTCAAATAAAACGACTATGATAGATTCTACCAGTTTAGAAAAAATGTTTGATAGATATTATACTGTGCAAAGTGCAAAAAAATCTACTGGAATAGGATTGAGCATTGCTAAACAGTTAGTAGATTTGAGTGGTGGAACTATTGAAGCTCAATACAATAAAAATATATTAAAAATTAGAATAGTATTTGAAAAAGATTTGAATGTAATAAGAAACAGAAATTAGAAGAGATTAAATATTATGGAAATAAAGTGAGACTGTAAATGCATAGTAACAGCACTATTAAAAACTTTACACTATATTGTCTGAAATATAAAAGGGAAAGTTTAATAGAAATAGAATATAAGTTTTTTGAAAATTAAATAGATTAATATGTTATTATTTAGATAACAAAAAAGGAACTGTTAAAGTTCCAAAATATCATGGTTAGATGTCATTTACACAGAATTTTTTACACACTCGATAAAATACAAATTTGAAATATCAAAAAACTCTAGTAATGATAAGGGCAATAGTGATAAAAATAATAAGGTGTCCTTGCTTAATCGTACCTGCTAAACCTACCGTTGTTCTCTCACTTGTTCTTTCTATGTCATTTTGACTAACACTCATTAAAAGTCTTGAAATCATTTTACCATTAGCATTTGTTGTATTTATCACATCATTGACAACTACACAAGTATATGAATTTTTACAAAATTAGTGTATAATTTTATTAGTTAAAATTATAGCTAAAAATAAAGAAAGGATAATACCTATGAAAAATATTGCAATATTTGGTAGTTCACGCTCTGGAAAGTCAACTCTTGCTAAAATGATTTCAAAAAAATATTCTAATTACCACATTGTTATTGGAGATGATATTAGAGGAGCTTTTCAAGAAATCCTGCCTAATAATAATATAAATAGTAAAGGTGGAATTGGAATGCTAGAAGATTTTCCTAATTTCCTATCTTGCTTATTCTATAAAAGTATAAAAAGGAATAAAGGAGAAATAAATTATATTGTTGAAACATGTGATATAACACCAAAGAAAGCATATCAATTGTTTAATAATGATGATACCATACTACTTTTCTTAGGAACTCCGAGACAAACAATTGATGAACATTTTAATGAAATAAAGAAATATCAAACTGAAAAAGATTGGACTTTTGATAGAAGTGATGACTATATTTTGGAACATTCTAAACATTGGATATCTATAAGTAAAGAATATGAAAAAGAATGTAAAGAATTGAATATTTGGTTTGTCGATACTTCATTCAATAGAGAAAAAGTATTAAAGTATACTTTGAAAAATATAGAAGAAATGATGCTTAAATAATAATAAGTGTTTAACTGTTCCTTTCTTAACTTTGTAAGTGTAGTCTTTAATAATCTCCAAGATTTCAGTATTTGGTTTCAATGTTTCCATAGTTTTAAATTCCAACATCAAAAAAGTCCTCCTTTCTAGAAAGAGAACT
>JAAWCL010000097.1 GCA_022793235.1 Bacilli bacterium
AATATATTATCATTACTTAAAGAGTGTTACAAATGACTTTACTGATGATCCACTAGGGTCTACTGTTAAAGTTAATCATATAAAAACTGCAGAAGAATTAGTTCAAAAAATTAATGCTCAACCATATGGCTATTATGTTTTAGATAATGATATTGATTTTTCTCATATGACTACAAATGTTACTCAGACATTTATGGGAAGATTAGATGGTAAGGGACATAAAATAATTGGTAATACTTTACCTATCTTTAATAAGATTAGATATGGTTATGTTGGAAATATTCATTTTGATGGTACGAATATTCCTAAGACTATTAGTAATGCTGGAGCTTTATCTTATAAGGCTGAGATGAGTACGATTGAAAAAATTAATGTTACAAATTTACAAATGAATTTTGCAGGTAGAAATGATTTAGGCTTGATCGGTGGTGCTGTAAGTAATGTAGTAGCAAGGGATTGTAGTGTAGAAAAACTTACTTATCATATTAGAAGTGTTGAAGATATGGCTAAACTTAATGAAGATACTGGTGGTATATTTGTAATAGATAATGATATAGATTTTGCAGGTAAAACTTATAATGGTACAGTTATTAGTAATACATTTACTGGAAAAATAAATGGTCAGGGACATACACTTTCTAATTTAACAAATGCTAGTTTATTTGCTAACTTTAGAGGAACTGTTGAAAATTTGAATATTAGAAACTTCTCTAATACTAGTTCTGGTCGAGGTAATGGAGACTTTGTTACTGCCTTCACTCAAGAATCCTATACTGCTACATTTAGAAATATGAGGTTTGAAAATATAACTTTATCTGGAAGAAATAATGTAGCGGTAGTATCTGGAGCGGATGCTAGAAATAATGCTAATTCAGTATTTGAAAATATAAGTGTTAAAAATGCTAATGTTACAGGAACTGGAGTTTATGTTTCTACATTTGTTGGACGTAAATATGGTGGGAAAATTTCTGATGTGTTTGTTCAAGGAAAACTTACTATAAATTCTACAGAAAATGGTGGTCTTGTTGGTGCATTACAACAAGATGGTACAACAGTTGAAAATGTTGTTACGGATGTAGATATTACTAAAACACATAATACTTACGCTAATCCTTCATTGAGTGAAATAAATGGTTCTATGATTGGTAATATATATGATACTGCATCAATTAAAAATTCTATTGCCTTTGGTAATATGACAGGATATACAAATTCTTCTGGTGTTGAATTAAAGCCATTTAAGTTTGTAGGAGCAGTTGAAGATCAAGTTTTAGCTACTATGACTAATTGTTATGAAGTTTTAGAAGAAATTGGTTCTAGTAGAGTTAGTACGAATACACAAGGAAAACTTGATAGTATAAATCGTAAAAACTTAAATAAGCAATTTTATAAAAATTTAGGTTTTGATGAGACAGTTTGGGATTTAGATCATCTTTCTTCTAAGGGTTATCCAAGTCTTAAATAGTATTATTAAATAAAAAAATAGGCACATGGGTTTAAACTCTCATGTGTTTTTGTTTATTAAAAATTTTAAATTTATGTCAAGTGTGGTTAAATATGGTAAAATTCTTTAAAATATATTGCTTTTTTGTTTTTTATGCTATATTATATATTTATAAAGTGGATAAGCTTTATAAGGAGGATAACAATATGAAAATTACATCTGTAAAAGTACGTAAAATCGAAAAAGAAGGTTCGCGTATGAAAGGTATAGCATCAGTTGTTATAGATGACTGTTTTGCTGTTAAAGATATCCGTATTATTGAAGGAGAGAAAGGGTTATTTATTGCTATGCCTAGTCGTAAATATCCTAGCGGTGAATATCGTGATGTTGCTCATCCAATTAATTCAGATACAAGAAAATTATTTGAAGATTCAATAATCGATGAATATAACAATACTACAGAAGTATCTGATAGTGAAGAATAATGTTAATTTATTCTTCTTTTTTTTTGTTTCTTTCATATACTTAAATGGGAGGAATTAAAATGGACAAGATTGATAGTAGTGCATATAATCATACAATTACTTTAGTAGAGAGAAAATCATTTGTGACGAGTGGAGTAAAAAAAATAGAGAACTTTGATGATACACAATTTCTTATGGATACAGTTATGGGTTTTTTGCTTGTAAAAGGTGAGGGGTTGGAACTTGTGAAGCTTGATACTATACAGGGGAATGTTTCTATTAAAGGGACCATTATGAGTATGACTTATTTAGATGAGAGTTCTAAGCATGAAAAAGAGAGTAGTCTATTTAATAGATTGTTTCGATGATTTCTTTAAAATTACAGATTTATTCTATTCTTTTTACATTTCTATATGGAATATTTTGTTCGTTTCTTGTAAATCTTTTTTATACTATACTTTTTTATAAGAAGAATACAGTTAAAATTATTGGTACCTTTGTCTTTTCTCTTTTTTTAGCACTTTTGTATTTTTTTCTTTTAAAAATTATTAATTATGGGTATATTCATCTTTACTTTTTATTTCTATTTTGTATTGGTTTTTTTAGTCCTTTTGCTTTTTTTAAGAGAAAAATACGTAAATAGTTGTAAAATGTTGACTAAATTATCTCTTTTTCTATTGTAAAGTTTTATCTTCTCCTTTATAATCTATTTTAAAGAAATAGAAAGGGTAAGAATATATGGCCAAGACAGAAACTGATATAAAAAAGAAAAAAAAATCTAGTGGATCTTTTAGTCATTTTATGATGATGACTTTTTGTTGTTTTAGTGCTGTTTTAGTCATTTGTTTTACTAGTTATACTACTTTGAAGTATTGGGTAGAAATTTATAGTAAATATAAAGAAAATAAGGAACTTAATATGAGACTTGCTCAATTAAAGAAAAAGGAAGAGGCTTTAAGAGTTGATATTGATAAGATGCAAGATAGTGATTATATTGCGAGATATGCTCGTGAAAAGTATTTATATAGTAAAGAAGGGGAATTTATTTTAAATATCAAATAAGTTCTTTTTTTTATTTTGTATTTCATGTATAATAATTATGGGTTGAGTGATGATATGAAAAAGAAAAAAGAGATAAGTTTAGATAATTATTTTAGATTTAAGAATAGCGATACGATTGTAGTGGGGTGTTCTGGTGGACCTGATTCTATGGCACTTATGGATATGTTACTTAAAATAAGAGAAAAATATTCTTTAAAAATAATTTGTGCACATGTCAATCATAATGTTAGAAAAGATAGTGTGATTGAGGAAGAATATGTAAGAAGTTATGCTAAGAGTAATCATTTGATTTTTGAGGGAATGATTATAGAAAAATATGGTGATGATAATTTTGAAAATGAAGCAAGGAATATAAGATATAATTTCTTTGAAAGTTTGATTCGTAAATATCATGCAGAGTATTTAATGACTGCTCATCATGGAGATGATTTAATTGAGACTATTCTTATGCGAATTGTTCGTGGTAGTAATCTTAGTGGATATTCTGGATTTAAAGAGATTGTAGATATGGATTTTTATAAATTAGTTCGGCCTTTAATTCATTTTACCAAAGAAGAACTGATTGAATATAATAAAAATAATCATGTCAAATATTTTATAGATGCAAGTAATTTTAATACTTTATATACTCGAAATCGATATAGAAAAGATATTCTTCCTTTTTTAAAAAAAGAAGATAAGAATGTACATCAAAAATTTTTAAAATTTAATCATACGCTTCAAGAAGTGAATAAATTTGTTTCTAAGGAGAGGGATAAAGCGCTTAAGAATATTTTAGATCATGGAAAAATGGATATTTCTAAATATTTGGAGCTTGATTCTTTTTTGCAAAGAGAAATTTTATATTATTTAATGAGTGAATTTTATCAAGATGATTTAATACTTATTCATGATAAGCATATAGATTTAGTATATAATATCATTACTTCACGTAAATCCAATATTTCTGCTAATTTACCTAATGAAGTAGAGGCTGTTAAGAGTTATAATTATTTCTTTTTAAGAAGAGAGATGGAGGAACTTACTAAATATGAAATAGAACTTGATGATAAAGTTGTTCTTCCTAATGGGCATTCTATTAGGACAATAAAAGAAAGTGAGGATACAAGTAATTTTACATGCAGACTTTCTAGTAGTGATATTAGTTTGCCTTTAATTGTTCGTACTCGTAAGATGGGAGATAAGATAGCTTTAAAGGGATGTACTGGATCTCGGAAAATTAAAGATATTTTTATTGATAGTAAGGTTGATATTTATGATCGAGATATGTGGCCTATTGTGGAAGATAGTTTAGGAAGGGTTATTTGGATACCTGGACTTAAAAAAAGTAAATTTGATAAGAAAAAAAATGAATTTTATGATATAATACTTAAATATCGATAGGAGGAATTGTATGAATAATAATATTGATAAAAAAGTGATTAAAAAAGGGATGTTGCCATATTTATTTTTATTAATAGTTATGCTTGGAGTTATTTATTTTGCAAATAGTTTTAATCATACTGTTAATGTTTTAACTTATAATGAATTTATGAATAATTTGGAGGATAAACAGGTAGAAGAGATTAAAGTTACACCTAGAGATCGAGCTCGAACCTATGAGATTCGTGGTAAATTAAAGAGTTATTCTAAGAAAGAAAGTTTCTTTGTAAGAGTTCCTTTAAGTGATGAAGTGATGAAGAAGTTAGTTAATTATTCAGATGATAATAATTTTAAATTTGTGACTACAGCTGATCCTGAATCTAGTTCTTTATTTCTTATTCTTTCTGAGATTTTACCTATTGCTCTTCTTCTAGGCTTTTGTTTATTTTTCTTAAATAAACAGATGGCTGGAAATAAAAATTCAATGGATTTTGGAAGAAGTCGTGCTAAACTTTCTAGTGATAAGAATAAAGTTACATTTAAAGAAGTGGCTGGTCTTACTGAAGAAAAAGAGGAAGTACGTGAGTTAATTGATTTCTTAAAAAATCCTAAAAAATTTCAGAAAATGGGTGCTAGAATTCCTAAGGGAGTTTTACTTATGGGTCCTCCTGGTACTGGTAAGACTCTTCTTGCAAGAGCGGTTGCTGGGGAAGCAGATGTGCCATTTTACTATATTAGTGGATCTGACTTTGTAGAGCTTTTTGTTGGTATTGGTGCAAGTCGAGTTCGTGATATGTTTCAACAGGCTAAGAGAAATGCTCCTTGTTTAATTTTTATTGATGAGATTGATGCTGTTGGTCGTCAGAGAGGAACAGGTCTTGGTGGTGGACATGATGAAAGAGAACAAACACTTAATCAACTTCTTACTGAAATGGATGGATTTGGTGAAAATTCTGGTATAATTATTATTGCTGCTACAAATAGACCTGATGTACTTGATCCTGCACTTTTACGTCCAGGAAGATTTGATAGACAGGTTACAGTCAGTTTACCAGATATCAATGGTCGTAAAGAAATATTAAAAGTTCATGCTAAAAACAAAACTTTAGGTAATGGTGTTACTTTAGAACATCTTGCTAAGAGAACACCAGGATTTAGTGGTGCAGACCTTGAGAATTTGCTTAATGAGGCAGCACTTTTAGCTGTTCGTCGTAATAAAGATGTTATTAGTATGAGTGAAGTGGATGAAGCGACTGATCGTGTACTTATGGGGCCTGCTAAAGTCAGTCGTAGATATAGTGAAAAAGATAGAAGACTTGTTGCTTATCATGAAGCAGGTCATGCTGTTATTGGTTTAAAACTTGCTAATGCGAGTGATGTTCAAAAAGTAACTATTATTCCACGTGGTAGTGCTGGTGGATATAATATGATGGTTCCTAGTGAAGAAAAGTTATGTTCTACTAAATCAGATTTACTTGAAGAGGTAACTGGTCTTCTTGGTGGACGTGTTGCAGAAGAAATTGTTTTTAAAGAAGTTACAACAGGTGCTGAGAATGATTTTTCTAAGGCTACTAAAATTGTTCGTGCTATGGTATGTGAATATGGTATGAGTGATTTAGGACCTATGCAGCTTGAACAACAAGAGGGGGCAGCTTTTCTTGGGAGAGACTATAATAAAAGCCGTAATTTTTCTGAAAATGTGGCTCAAGAGATCGATACTGAGATGAGAAAAATCATTAATGATTGTTATGATGATGCTAAAAAGATTATTAAAGAAAATCGAGATTTATTAAATTTGATTGCAGATACATTGCTTGAGTATGAGACTCTTACTAAAGAACAAATCGATTATTTAGTAGAGAATGGTCATATGCCAGATGAAGATGATACCAATTTCGAGTCTATGTCTTTAACAAAGCTTAGAGAAATTGCTAAGGAAAAAGGTATTAAAAATTATTCAAAATTAAATAAAGCTCAAATTGTTGATGAACTTGAAAAATTAGAAAGCTAGGCTTTCTTTTTTTACTGTGTAAAATAGTTCTGTTAGTATATAAATTAATTTATGGAAGGCCTATGAACATATTTATACAGTTATTTATCATTTATGTATTGAGATGGATTCTTTTATTTATAATCTCGATTTTGAAATGGAATTATTACTTCATTTCTTTACTTATTCGCTTTTTCGTCGTGATGAGTGCTTTTATTTAGATTAAGCAGTGTAATATTTGTGTTTGTATTTTGATCTAAAATATGTTATACTATGCTTATTTTAGGGGGATAATTATGTTTTATCAAGAAGCTTTACAAATTTTATGTTTGAATAATGGGTTTACCTTAATAGAATTGAAACAAAAATATCATGAGATGCTTAGAAAAAATCATCCAGATAACTTTGCAAATTGTGATGAAAAAACGAAGAAAATTGCAACTGAAAAAACACAGAAAATAAAAGATGCTTATACTTATTTAAAAGATAATTTTGGAGTGGGTTTTAGTTCTCAAAGCTATTTTTCTTCTGATGTGGATATTGTTTCTTATAGAGACGAAAAAATTAAAATATTAAAACAAAAAATGAATTTTTCTTTTTCTAAACATGATGCTATACCAGATGAAATAAAAACAGAAATAGATAATTTTCGATCTATGATGAATTTTAATATACTTAGAATGAAATCTTTTAACAAAAAAAGTCTTATAGACAAAGATTTTTTGACCTTTATATTACCAGATATAGAAGAAAAATTTAAAACTCTTAAATCTATATTTTTTAAATATTATGGCATTGATGAAAAGAATGTTAATTTATCTCTTGATTATAATGTTGATTTAGAGACTTTTTATGAAACGTTACTTCAGATTAAGGAGAACTATTCTAGGGATACTTTTGTTAGAAAAGCAGATAGTTTTAAAGGTCATTCAGAATATACAATAAAAAATTATATACTTTATTCTGGATATGATTGTATGAAAGAGTGTATTAAAAGTTTACAGTTTCGTTATATTATGGATATTCTTCATGGTTCTGTTTATGATGCTCTTGATGTTTTACTGGACAACTTTGATCAGGAAATTTTAGATTGCTTTAATAAATTTTATAGAATTCAGTCAGAACTTGAAAATCTTCACAAAATTATTTATGATTTAAATGATGAGTCGATTGAGATAAAGTTTAAAAAAGTAGAGCGCTTATTTGCTTCTATTTCTTCCTGTATAATTCTTGATAGAATTGAAAAACTTATTTATACAATAAAAGAGGATTTGAAAGAGGAAAATTATATAGATTCAGTATCTGCTTGTTATGATAAATTATTTAATTGTTATACTAATAGACTCCAGCAGTTTCAGGCTTCTTCTGATTTAGATAAATCCTGCTTGTTATCAGAAAACTTTAATCGTGTACTTACTATTCTTCAGCACATAAAGAATGGAAGAATTAGTATGAAGTCTTTGTCATTATTATTTAATATTGATTTTAATAATTTTGAGAAAGATTCTGAGATACTAGATTTGTTATCTTTTAGTCAGATTTATGTTTTTAATGGAGGATCAGATAGTTATACTGGGTTGTTACTTGGTAAGTTATTATCTGTTCATAAAGAAGAGGAAGAAGTAGAAATATTTGGATTTTCTGATCAGTTTCCTTCTTTTAAATTACTTTATTTATCTATTCAAGATTTTGAGAATAGCTATATTACTTTAGAAAATTATTTAGCTAATCGTTTTTTGGATGGAAGGGAATATGATCTAAACAAATATGTTCTTTATTCAAATAAATATGTGTCTTTATATTATCATCATGGTTTTGGTATAGAGAGAACGAGATGTCATG
>JAAWCL010000251.1 GCA_022793235.1 Bacilli bacterium
CCTGCGCCGGGCCGGACTTTCGGTGGTAATGGCCGGCGTGGGAGGAAAAGAGATCACGGGCTCTCACGGGGTCACAGTGAAAATGGACCGCGAGGTTCAGGAGCTTGACCCGGAAGAGCTGGAAGCGTTGGTATTGCCGGGCGGTTTGCCGGGCACCCTGAATTTAGAGGGTTCCCAGGCGGTGCAGGCGCTTTTGGAGCGCTGTGCGGCCCGGGAGAAAACCATTGGCGCCATCTGCGCTGCGCCCTCTGTTTTAGCCCACAAGGGTCTGCTGAAAAACCGGGAGGCCACCGCGTTTCCCAATTTCCAGAAAGACCTGGAAGACGGCGGGGCGAGCCTTGGTGAGCGCTATGTCTGTGAGGACGGCAATTTCATCACTGCCCGGGGCATGGGAGTGGCCACCGAGTTCGGCCTGAAGCTGGCGGAAAGGCTTGCTTCTCCGGAGAAGGCGGCGGAGATCCGGGCTTCGATCCAAATGGAGAGAAACTGAAAACGCTTTTGCACCGCAAAGGGGGAGGGCCTTCTGCAAAATCGGGAATTTTGTGAGCCGATGCAGGAAAAGGAACGGCTGCGCCGGGAGCTTCTTGCAAGGCGGGCCGCTCTGCCGGAGCGGGAAGCAAAAAACCGCGACATAATTGAGTCGGTTTCCGCACTGCCCAGTTACCGCCGTGCGGGCCGGATCCTGTTTTATATCAGCTCTTCGCAGGAAGCGGATACCCGCAGGCTTCTGAAGGCGGCATTGCGGGAGGGAAAAGAAGTATTTGCCCCGGTCTCCCTGCCGGGAGGGGAAATGGTGTTTTACCGCCTACTGCGGGAAGAGGGCCTGCGCCCCGGGCGCTTCGGCATTTTAGAACCTCCGGCTCTGCCGGAACGGGCGCTTCGGCTTCGGGAAGGGGAAAGCTGTTCCGATACGCTGTGCCTGGTGCCCGGCCTGGCCTTTGACAGGCTTGGATATCGCCTGGGATATGGGAAAGGCTATTATGACCGCTTTTTGGCGAAAGCTCCCGTGCTTTCATTGGGCCTATGCTATCAGGAGCTGGTACTGCCCGCTTTACCTGTTGGAGGCTATGACAGGAGGGTAACGTATTTGGCGACAGAGCGGGGAGAGCTTTTGGAGGGATAAAAAACCACCCTTGTTTTGAGAAAGGAAGATGGTGATCGCAGTGAACGAAAATCCTAATCTGAACCGGAGAGATCCGGGAAAGCCCGGCGCTGCCGGAGGCTTCAAGGTAAATATCAATGAAAGAGATCTGGCAACGGGAACCTTTGACCCCGCCCAGTATCCGGAGAGCCGCCCTTCCTACGGAGAGCCCGCCCCCAGCAAAACTGCCTATTACGCTTCCGAAAAAGAGCGCAAGGCGGAGCAGAAGGCCCACAAGAAGCGGGATAAGCTGAAGGCGCGGAAAAATAAGAGGGTCTTTTC
>JAAWCL010000098.1 GCA_022793235.1 Bacilli bacterium
CTTTTAGTTGGTAGAAACAATAAAGAAAATGATTATTTAACTTTAAAATATGCAAAAAAAACTGATTTATGGTTTCATACAAAGGATTTTCATGGTAGCCATGCTATTTTAATAATTAATAATTCTACTCCAAATGATGATGTTTTAATAAAATGTGCTAAAATAGTTGCTTATCATAGTAAAGCTAGAAATTCTTCAAATGTCCCTGTTGATTTTTGCGAAGTAAAATATGTTAAAAAGCCTAATGGTGCAAAGCCTGGTATGGTTATTTATACTAATAATAGAACCATCAATGTTCAACCTGGTATTAGTTTAAAATAATATATAATTAATTACATAAAATAATACAAGTAATTAGAAAAAATTCCATTTACTTGTATTATTTTTTATTTATCACTTATAAACTTCCGAGTTTGGCAAATTATATAATTTAAACTTAATAAGCCTATCACACTTATTTTTATAATATTATGCTATAAATCTTTTAGTTCGCCAATTCCAATTTTTATATCATTACCTTGTAATAAGTATTTTTTTAAATTTCTTTGTAATGTTGTTTTATCTTCTAGCTTGTTATAGTCAGTAATATTATTTACATTGAATACAAAATTTAATATATCATCAATACCTGTCTTGTCTTCTTTAATATTAAACAATGTTTGGAATTTCATTATGTTTGAATCTTTATCAAGAATATCTTTCAAATTAGGGCTTAATAACCAAGATTCACAATAGTATTTATAATTATGTAATTTGAAATATTTATTAATATATATTTTTGATTTATTTAATGAATTAATAACTTCATTATAATTTAATTTTGTTCCACCTGGTATATGAATTTTTATATCATTTCCATTTAGTCCGTATTGTAACCTGCCAACTTCTATTATTTTAACTCTTATGAAGTAAGTTGCCCATAACATTTGAGATATCCTTATAGCTTTGTATCCTCTATTTATTAAATCATTTTCAAAACATTCTTTTACTCTTTGTTTATGTATTCTTATCTGATTTTCGTCAAAATCATGTTTTTTCATATTATCTTTATGAAATTTATAACCTACAATAATCATTAAATTAGTTACAAATGTATTTATACCATTAGTAAATAATTTGTTTATATCTTTTACTTTCCACAATTCTTTTATTGCTGAAAAGTCACTATAATACAGTATTTTATGTACTTTATCGAATGCATTTTTATGATTTACATTTTCATTTATTTCTTTTATACATTTATAACATTCTTTTTTGTACTTTTCATCTATATTATAAAATTCAAATGCTTCTTCAACTACTTTATTATCTATCATTATAACACCTCACATATTCATTATATAATCTTAATGCTTTCACTCTTATTTGCTTAAAAATTTATCTATAAATACTTTATATTTTTTACTAAAATATTTTCATCAAATTTGTACTCTTTAACATCTTTTATTAAATGGCTCATCTTTCTCATAATTCTTTGTTTTTTCAATTATTGCTATTTTCATAACTCATACTTCTTTATCTCACAATTCTTAAGTCCTCTATTTAGAAATTTACCATCTCCTATTCCCTCAAAATAGGCATTAATTCCTTTTGATACGCCACTATGTCCAGATATAACTATACTTTTGTATTCTTTTTCCTTTAAATCATCTATAAATCCTTTTATTCTTTCAAAAAAATGCTGCATGTTTTCAGATGTTCCATATTGAATGTTAGTGTAGTAATTCCAATACTCTTCTCTATCTGTTACTTCAAGAGGTTGTCCACTTAAACTTCCTGGGTCACGTTCTCTAAGTCTTTTATCTATTATTATTTCTTTATTTTTTACATTAACAATATTTGCTGTATGTATTGCTCTTTCTAATGGAGAAGATATAATAACATCATAATCAATCTTTTTAATTTTTTCTCTTAATTCTTTTGCCTGTTTTATTCCTGTTTCATTTAAATCCTCATCTTCTCTATTATACAAACCTAATAAATTATGGTTTACTTGTCCATGTCTAATTACGTATAATTTCATTAAATATTTTCCCTTCTAATAAATTTATTAAAAATAATATTACTAATCTTTCTTCCCTGATTGTAAACATATTCATCATTCAAATAATTTTCATCTTTAAAATCTTTTATAAAAATAACAAAAATATAATTCCCATATTTTGTTGAGACAATTCCTCCATCATTTCTAACTGATTGATATTTACCACTTTTAGTAACCATATAATTAACAACAGGCTTGTCAACTTCTTTATATATCTTATCTATTCCATCTCCTACCATTTCTTGATATTTCTGATTTTTTATTATATCTATTATTTCTTGTGTAATTTCTTTATCAAATAGTTCATAATTATTTAGTTTTTTCCATATTAAATAATAGTCATAAGCTGTAGTTTCTGAAAACACTTCATCTTCTACTGATTTAAATTTACTATATAACTTTGTGTCTTTACAGCCAATATTTTCTATAGTGTTATTTATATTTTCTATTCCTAAAAAGTCTATTAACATATTAGTTGCTACATTATCACTTATAATCATCATTAATGTTGCCACATCAAGAATAGGCAATTTTATTCCTTTTGATAAATATTGGAGAACTCCACTTCCATTTACATGGTGTTTATCTAGATAGATAAGCTCTAAATTTCTGTTTATTTTATCATTTTTTATTTGATTAAATAATTCTACTAAAATAAATATCTTTATACAACTTGCTGCATTATATTTTTCTTTTTCATTTATTTTTATTATATTTCCTTTTAAATCATCATAATATATTGCAACTTTTCCATTAAAATTAATCAAACTATCTTTTATAGTTTTTTCTATATTCATACTTTTACTCCCATTTTTAAATTTGATTTTTATTATTTATTTGCAGTATAATAAAGAACTGTCATTGTATAATAAAAATCATCTTTTTCAAATAATTTTCTTAACTCGTCTAATAAATAGTTCATTTCATTTTTAATCTCTTCTGAAATGTTATTTTTATTATTAGCACTTCTAAAAGCTATAGAACCCTTAAAAAGCTTTAATCTTTGCTCTAGTGTTTTTTCTATTGTATTAGTAATTGAATAATATAGTTTAATATCTTTATAATTACTTTCACTTAAATAATTATAAACTTTCTTTCCTATATATCTATCTGTAAATTTAGTTATATTTTGTTTTCTCATAATTTCATTTTCATATAAATTAAATATTTTATGTAATAAATCTTCATTATCAGGATAACAAAATTTAAAACTATCGTCAGGTACTTTAATTATTATTACACCTCTGTCTGTAAGTTTATTTTTTAAGTTCCTTAAGATTTCCTTTGGTTTTTCTAAATGTTGTAAAACATATGATAGATTTATAATATCATACTTTTTTTCACTATCTAAATCATCAATATCTTTTAATTCGAAGTTGTATTTGTTATTATTTTTAAAATTATTTTTTGCCTCACTTATTGCATTATTATCAATATCTATTCCTGTTATATGCTTAATATTGTCATATTTATCAAATAAAATTTTTGTTTTAAAACCATTTGAACATCCAATATCTAACACTTCTAAATCTCTATATTTTAATATACCTGATTCATTTAATACATAATCATCAAATTTCTGATTTCCAATTGCTTGTCTTTTCAGTTTTTCCAAATTCCAACTATTATTCATTTTATTAAACATTTCCTTTCTTTTAAAATTTGTAAAATTGTTATAAACTATTTATTATAGTAAAAGGCCATTTTCTACAATTTATTTGTGATGTTGATGCTATTAATAAATTATCGTTTAATTCTTCTATTTGTGATGAAACAATTCCAGGTAATTCTTTGCAGCCATCAAAGATTACATTATGCTTTTTTAATTTAAAATTTTACCAAATTCTAATGCAGCTTTAGTTTCCTAGTTTTTCAAATAAATCTGTATAAACTTTATCTACATCAATATAGTTTACCATTGTAATCTTGTTTCTATTAGTCGTTAACTCATAAGAAGTATCATCTCTAATATTAGGACAGCTTATTTCTTTAACTTCAAACCAATTTCTGTTTATCAAATATGCTACTGCTGCTATATCCCATATAACTCTTCTTTCTTGTATTCCATGATATCCATCATTATAAAATCTATCTATTAAATAATTACATAGCTCACTTTTATCTTTTAAATAATGATTTAATTCATAAATTGATGTTCTTAAATTTGATGCTACATTTTTACAAGGTATAATGGTTAATTTTACTTTTGATTCA
>JAAWCL010000167.1 GCA_022793235.1 Bacilli bacterium
ACCTATGGTTATTAACAAAAAAAGATTAGCACACTACAAGGCTAATCTTTTTACACGATATTCAATTTTTAAAACAATCTTTTTTTATATTAAGGGAGTATATACAAAAATCATTAAGTGAAAAAATAGGAAAAATAATTATTTCCTTCTCTCTAAAATAAATTATATAATATAAAAATTTAAAAAGCAAGGGATCAAAACCCCTTGCCCTTTATTTTAAAATTTGCTTCTATCAAGTTCTGGAAACTTATCACACAACCCTTGCCAGACATTATGTGTCATACGATCTAAATCTTCTCGTGGTATGAAAACTTTTGAAACTTCTTCATCTAATCTATTAACAAATATCTCATTTTGTTTAGGAAAAGCCCGCACCAAAAAATTATACAACTTAATCTTATTTAGAGATTTCACCAACAAAAATTCATATATTTTTTGTATCATTTATTTTATTCCCCTAAATCTTTAATAGCCCCTATCCTATGTAAAAGTTTAATGCAATCAGAAACGCCACTAAGATATGAAATATCAGCCATCAGGCTTTCACGGCTTAAAAGACAAGCGACATAATCATCTATAACCATACGATCCGATTCACTTAGGCTTAGAGCCTTATAACGATTTTCTAAAATGCCAGCATCTTTATTGTCTTTTACATAGTCCTCATCAGTTAAAGCCAACCTATCACGGCTTTTATCCATAAAAGAGCCTAAATGATCTTTTATAAGTGTTTTTACAAATTCGTCCATATTTGCCCCTTTCAAGTATATAAGTTATTAGATTTGTTATATATAGATACATATTTCATTATAGTTACAAATTTCAGTATTTGCAAGCACTTTTTGCCCAACAATAATAAAAATACGCCAAACAGAGAAGGAGAGGGTAAAAATGCTATCATATGAGCCGCTATGGAACACAATGGAAAAGCAAGGTATTACAACATATATGCTAATAAACAAGCACAACATAAATCCCAGAACCATAAACAACCTAAAACACGGAAAGAGCATAACAATGTATACCTTAGAGCGTTTATGTCAAATTTTAAGCTGTAAGCCCAATGATATTATAGATTTTCTTCCAGACACGCCACCAGAGCCGCCCCAAAAGCCGTAAAATGCCCCAGAATCATTTTTAAATACTTCCAGAGGGTAAATAGTCATTAAAGGATTTTAAAATCAATTACAGCGCATTTAAGGCGTTTTATACTTATTCTATACACCATATGTTATGTATAGATTACATACGCCATATGTTTAAAATAATAAGCAATTATAAAAAAGTCAAAAAAAAACACGCCTTTCGGCTTGCTACCGCCTTACAGATGAACCAAGCCCAAAGACAGGGCTTGCTTCATCTTCCAGTTGGTTTATATATTCTTTATCCCTTACAGTATGTATTATATAAATTTTTTCTGCCTTCGCCGTGTCCGAGTTCTCTACTTACCACATTCCATTTTTTCATTTCTTCCTTGTTATTGCTTAAAGGTTCATTACCCCTTAATTCCTTCATTCTTTCAGTTGCGTAAAGTTTACGGATTGCGTGATCAGTTGTTTTTTTATATTTTTTAGACAATAACACGCCTTCCCTGTCTTGTGTCTTATCCATATAGCGGCGTATGCTTTTACTTATGCTTTTAGC
>JAAWCL010000152.1 GCA_022793235.1 Bacilli bacterium
TAGAATCATTTAACATATATGTATCTACAGGTTCAGCATGTAACTCAGAAATAGCAGAACCATCACATGTACTAACAGCATGTAATGCAGACTTAGATAATTATAGTCCAATTAGAATAAGTTTATCAAAAGATAATACAGAAGAAGAGGTAGAAATCTTTGTACAAAGATTAACTAATATTATAAGTATGTTAAGAAAAAAATCTAAAATGATGAGAGGAAAATAAATGAGTAATAAAACTAATATAATAAACGTAGAATATGGTGAAGATAATTGCCCAGCAGATGCATTAATGAATGACTTTAGAACAAGAGCACATAGTATGTCAGACTATGCTAAAAATATAGAATTTTCAAAAGAATGTATAGAGTTTTTTAAAAAAATGGCAGACATTGTTGAAGAAAGCGAAGAGAATATATGCTTTAAATGGGATGAAGTACCAGATAAAGATTTACTACCATTAGTAGTAAAAGTAAGAAAATTAAATGATAAATACTTATTACAATATTTAAAAGAATTAGGGGAAAAAGAAACACTAATAAAAGGAAAACAACGAAAAGGAAAAAATAGAAATGGAAAAATAGAAGTTATAAAAGAAAGAGAGGAAAGATAATATGGCAGTATTAATCAACTTTAAAATATGTGATAATGATAAAGCATGTAATGGAATGAGTGTATGCCCTAAAGGTGTATTTAGTTGGGATGATGAAAAGCATACATTAGTAATAGACAATAGCAAATGTATTAGTTGTGGACTATGCGAAAAGTCTTGTATGGTTTCAGCAATTAAAGTTGCTAAAACAAAAGATGAATATGAAAAAATAGAAAAAGAATTTGAAGATGATCCTAGAACAATAAATGACTTATTAGTAGAAAGATATGGTGCAATGCCAATTGATGCGGCAATGATGGGTCAAGAAGAAGAAATAGAAGAAAAACTTTTAGGTGCAACAAGACCATTTATAGTAGAATTATATAATGAAGATTCAATTATGTGTTTATTAAAAAGCATTCCTGTTAAAAAAATTGCAGATACATTTGATGAGGAAACAAGATATAGAAAAATTGAAGTAAAAGATGATACATTATTGGAAAAATATAATGTAAAAGAATTACCTTCATTACTATTTTTCAGAAACCAAAAATTAGTAGGAAAAATAGAAGGATACATGGAAGAACAAGATAAAGAAGATTTATTTGATAAAATAAAAAGAATGAAAGAAGAATAATAAAATGAGAGTTATATTAGCATCAGGCTCACCTAGAAGAAAAGAATTATTAAAATTAGTAGTACCAGAATTTGAAGTAATTGTAAGTAATGTAGAAGAAACATTAAAAGAAGGATTAACCCCAGAAGAACAAGTTAAAAGATTATCATATATAAAAGCAAAGGATGTTTTTGATAAAACCGAAGGAGATAGAATTGTTATTGGTTCTGATACAATGGTTGCAAAAAATGACCAAATATATGGAAAACCAAAAAATAAAGAACACGCCAAAGAAATGATAAAAGAGTTAATAAATGGAGATAAAACTCATAAGGTTATAACTGGATTAAGTGTTCTTGTGCAAGAAAATGAACAATACAAAGAACATATAACATATGATGAAGTAATAGTGCATTTGAAAGATATATCAGAAGAAGAAATAGATGAATGGATAAATACAGGGCATGCAATGGATAAAGCAGCTGCTTATTCAATACAAGATGAATTTTGTGTTTTTATAGAAAAAATAGAAGGGAATTTTACAACAGTAGTAGGTTTACCAACACATAAATTATATGATATTATAAAAGAATAATAAAAATATAGAACTTGGTGTAATCCAAGTTCTATATTTTTATGGTAACCTATTGACATTATTCCGAAAACGGTATAAAATAAAAATATAAGATATTGTTCCGAATTAGGAATAAAATGCAAAGGGGAATAAAAATGGGATATTTAACTGCAAAACAGTTTTCTAGTATATGGGGAATAACAGAAAGAAGAATTATAAAGCTATGTAACGAAGGTAGAATAAGTGGAGCAATAAAAGATGGAATGGTATGGGAAATACCAGAAGAAACACTTAAACCATCAGATAAAAGAAGTAACATCTATAAATATATTAATACAGAAAAAAGAATAATGGTTGTAAATATAAAAGATGAAATAAGAGATTACTTACTAGAATTAATAAATAAAGAAGGTTATATTGCAGAATTTGCAGAACTTAATTCAGTAAAAGACAATTTAAAAGATATGCATAAATATTATGAAGGCCTTATTTATTTTTGTGATAACAACATAGATAAAAAAGAAGAAAGATTTATAATAAACTTTTCTAGCAAGCTACACTCAGAATCTAGTATCGTAATTGTTGATTATAACAAATCTAGAAGAAATGAAATAGAAAGAAAACTAGCTGATAAATTAAAAGAAGAGATAGGATTAAAAATAAATACATTAGTTTTAGATATACCAAAAGATAAAGATGTATTAATTAATTATACAGAAATAGCAGAAGATATAATAGAACTACTACTTAAATTTAAAAACACAACAGGAATAGCAATAACAACTGATGGTGGCAAAATAGAATTTAATAAAAATGGAAGAACCAACAATTTAGAAATAGGAAAATTCTATAAAGTAATAAATAACTATTTTAAAAAACTAAATAAAGAATCATATTTATGGTGTGCATCTACAATGCTAGAAGATGAATGGACAGAATCACCACAGGAAATGAAATTTAGAGTATTAAACTTAGAAGTGGCGAATAGAGGAGTAAATGTAGAAAGAATATTCATAATTAGTAAAGATAAAATAAAAGAATTTAAGCAAAATAAAACCTTAAAAATATACATGCAAAGTAATATTAGAACACTGTTTGTAGATTACGATGAAATAAGCAAAAAACAGCCAAAGTTATTAGAAATAGTCAATAACGGTTGGGATGGAATAGACCAAGCTACATTAATTGTAGACTTACCAGAAGGAGCGAAACAAAGAGGTTATATTTCAAAAAATACAAAAGAAGTAATGGAAGCATATAACTGTTTCCAAGAACTAAAAAAATATTCTAAAAACTTAAAGGAGGTTTTAAAGTGAGTACAAAAAATGAATTCTTAAATAGAATACAAAATATAACAAATCCTGAAATTGAAGAAAAAATTAATAGTGGGGATCCATACAAAATATGTGACATATTAGAAGAAACAAAAGGTGGACCTAACGGTATCTATTTAAAAAAATTAGAAGATGCAATAATTGCAACTTATGACATAGTACAAATATATGAATTTATGTTTATGGCAGTAGACATGAATATAACAGGCTTTAATAAAGAACGATTTGAAAGAATAATTAGAGAAAGCAAAAATCCAAAACTTATGTGTTATTGTATGGAATTTGTTCCAGGAACAAATATAGAATTGATGCTTGGTGCATTAGAAGAAACTAAAAACTCTAAGTATATGGAAATGCTAAAGCAAGATGATGAATATAAAGATGTTTTTGAAGAAGTTATGAAAATAGATTCGAGCTATGAAGAAAAAATAGAAGAAGCAAAACAATTTGATTATTTCCCAGAGTCTTTAAAAGAATACATAGATTTAA
>JAAWCL010000252.1 GCA_022793235.1 Bacilli bacterium
AAGCCGTAAATGAAGAAATAAAAATATATTTAATAGGATTTGGGAAAGATACATCACTTGAAGATTTAACAAAACAATATGTAAAACAAAATGATAAAATAACATATGAATTGATAGAAGACATACAAGATAGAGTAGACCTAAGATCAAAATATGGAATAACAGATGAAACACAAGTAATAATACTAGAAACTAAAGATAAAAATAAAATACTAACAGTAGATGATTTATACTCATATGATTATACAACTTATACTCAAGTTGATATAACAGAACAAAAAATAACAAACGCAATAGTAGATTTAACTATAGCCCAAAAACCAAAAATATACTTCCTAACAGGACATAATGAATATGGAATAAATACAGATATGACACTATTAAAAGCATATATAGAAAATGAAGTATATGAAATAAATAATTTAGATTTATTGGTAACAGGAAAAGTTCCAGATGATATAAACTTATTAGTAATTACAACCCCACAAAAAGATTTATTAGATACAGAATTAGAAATGATTATAAATTATATAAATAACGGTGGAAAAATATTATGGATGAATGATCCAACACTTAAAGGAAAAACACTACCAAATTTTGAAAAATTATCAGGATTGTTTGGTGCAAAATTTGAATATGGAATAATACTAGAACAAGATGCAAGTAAAATGGCATTACAATCACCAAATTATATAATACCTAACATTGCAAGTACAAAAGCAACAAAAAATATAGCAACAGATGGCGGAATCCTACTAATGAATGCAAGTAAAATAACAATAGAAGATGAAGAAAAATTAGAAGAACTAAATGTATCAAAAGAAGAAATATTAACAACAGGAGATACAGCGTTATTTAGAAAAGATACTAATAATACTTCTACTTCAAAAATTTCATCAGATGAGCAAGGAAGTTTTACAATTGGAGCGAAACTAACAAAAACAATAGAAGATAAAGAGGCAACATTATATATGTTATCAAATAACTTCTTCACAGTAGATTATCCAATAATAGTAAAAGATAGTCAAAGATACCCAATAGAATTTTATAAAAATAAAGATTATATATTAAACACAATTGCAGAATTAACTAATAGAGAAGATACTATTTCAATAAGAAAAGATACAGGAATAATTACATACACAGCAACAGAAGCACAAGATAGAATTATAAAAATTGTAATTTCAGTATTCCCAGCATTAATAATAATAGTTGGAATAGTAATATGGCTTATAAGAAGAAGGAAAAAATAATAAAATTAATAATCCCTCATATAAATGTATATGAGGGATTTGTCATATGAAAAATATTTTAAAAGTAACACTTGTAATTATAGGGACAATAATAGGAGCGGGGTTTGCTTCACGGAAAAGAAATATATTTATTTTTCGGAATATATGGAGTAAATGGAGTAATAGGGATAATAATA
>JAAWCL010000010.1 GCA_022793235.1 Bacilli bacterium
CCATTACTCAGCACCTACATTCTCATTATAATATTTTTCTCCCTTAATTAGGAAATATGTATTAATAAGTAATATTAAATGTAATATCATCTTAACATACCACTTTTCTAACAATAAAATATAAGATTCTTTTCCTAATAAGTATTGAACAAGTAAAGATAAAACATAAAGCATAATACCAAATTGTAAGAATTTTTTATGAAAGGTTTGTCTATCAATTCGATCCCTATAAACACCCTCAACAAGTGTATCAATATCAAGTTGCATTTGTTCCAAACTATCAAAAGTATTACGAGCACCCTCTTTAGTAATTTGTAAAAAAAGTTGATGCATATTTTTCACTATATAATAAGGATACAAATTATTAAAATAAATAAGAGACTCATCTATTGAACCATTTTTATAAGCAAGTTCAATCATACGATCTACATCTCCTGCTACAGGATCTTCCAAAAGTCCAGATTCACGTACACCCTCTAATGCCTTAACAAAAGACTGTGTAGTAGCAAACTCCATAATGGTATTAGAAGTATAAACTTGTACTTGTTCAAAAATAAATTCACTATAAATACGATTACATCTTAAAAAAGACAAATAAGGAACAATCATAACACCAAGTATCAAATAAACAATACTAATAATTAAATTATAAAAATAAAGATAAGAAATCACAGCAGCAAAGCCACCTATTAAAGTAGCCTGAATAACATATTGCCTAGAAGTAAACTCCTGACCCAGCTGCTTTGTCTTCTCTCTTACTTTTTTATAAGAATAAGGAGCAAATTTATCATACAATACAGTTACCTGATCATTGATAAAACGCATGGTATTTTTACCACGATAACCACGATAGAATATAACAATAAGAGCAATAGTAATCAATAAGAATAATTCCATAAAATTCAACTCCTTTAATTTTGATTTGGTATTTCAGATTGTGCCATATAAGTAGGATTTAAATTTCCAACCTGAACTATAGAATTAGGATCTATATTAGGTAAAATAGGTTGTCCTATATCAGCAGTATAAGAAGGTACAGAAGCAGAAGAATTAGGATTTTCTTGATTTACCATAGATGCACCATCTACTTGTGAAGGAATAGAATTTGTAAATACATGATTATTAATCATTTGCTCATCAATAGTAGGCGAAATAGCACCTTGTACCTGATAAGTACCTGCTGGCACAGCAGAAACCATTGTATTATTTATATTCTGTGAATCTAAATCTATAGGAACATTTACTCCCATATTAGGATTAACCATATTTCCACCTACACTTGAAACAACTGCAGCTGTATCAATAGAAGGACTAGACACCTCCATAGGATTTAGAACTCCATTATCAGTATGCATAGAACCATCTATAGGAGTCTGAACAGTAGGCATATTCACATCTACTGGAACATTTTGGGAAGAAACATCTGTAACAGGATTAGACACTTTATCTTCACTCACTGTAGTATCAATAGATGTTGCTACATTTTGTTCTACACTAGAATCAACAACTTGCTCACCTCGAACAGGAGATAAATCAGCTGTATTAGACTCATCTACATTTTCTGTAGGAAGACTTTCTCCATCTATAGAAGAATGGTCAAAAGCAGAATCACCTTCACTCTCGCTTTCTTCTTCACTATTTAAAGCATCTCCCTCAAGATGATCTACAATATCCGAAATATTGATATTTTGATTTTCAAGATACTCCATTAAATGCGGAGAAGGCTTAGACATAATAGGAGCTTTCCCAAATATTTTTCTATATATAGTATGTGATCGAGGAACATTATTTTCATCAACATAAAACTCAACCACTTCATCAAGTTCACGATGAAATTTACCATATTCTTTGGAATAATAAGCCTTAATATGAACACCCAATTGAACATATCTATAAATAGTCGTTAAAAATTGATCTACATCCAAATCTGTTTCCATCAAACTATACAAACGATATGGAATAGCACTTGCTTTATCTGCATGAATAGTAGACAAAATATTATGACCTGACGAAATAGAATTTCGAACAGCAGTAACCGCTTCAGCAGAACGAACCTCTGAAAGTAGAATCCATTTAGGATTTTGTCTCATACAAGTAACCAAAACATCAGAGTAACTAGCTACATTATTCGTTTTCATCGCTACAATATCACGATGAGGAAAAATTTTATCCAAATGTAGTTCGAGAGTATCCTCAATAGTAATAATCTTTTCATTTTCTTTAGTATGACTAGCAAGATATTTTACAAATTCTGTTTTACCAGAGCCAGTTTCTCCTGCAACAATAATATTACAATGCCCTTGCACACATTTAATTAACACATCATGTATATCTGCTGTAAAGTAATCCTCTTTAAGCAGTTTCTCTTTCTCCAACCTAATCTTCGCAGGAGTTTTACGTATAACGCAGGCTACACCATTTGTTGCAATAGAATCATGAACAAAATTAAGACGAAGTTCACTACTCTCAGCATCCAAAAATGGTTTGGCATTATTAAAAGTTGTACCCATAACATTAGAACATTGGAAAGCTAGTTTTTCCATAAATTCTTGCGTACAACTTGGTATTTCTACCCGTAAAGACCCCTGAGTTAGAGAACGTATCCAAATTTGACCTCCATTACAATAAGAAATATCTGTAATATCATCATTATCAAGTAATGGTTTTAAAGGTCCAAAATCTAGTTTATCAAAAATACTTTCTTGCATCTAACTCACATCCACTCTTTTTATTCTTTTTTCTTACTCAACCGTATCTGTCCACACTGTAACACTATTAATAAAATTCTTAATATCGTTACTAGATAGTTTTAAGTCCCCTGGATTTGTTTTCAAACTCTCAGCTGTTGGTACAGGTGAAAGTTCAGTACTATAATTCTTTAAATAACCTGCTTTTTTAAGTAAAATATAATGTTCTTCAGGAACAGCAAATATTAACATAGCAGGAACAGAATTTTCATTTACATTAGAAAATACATTTTTACCATTAGAATCTCTCACTGCAAGAACCTTAACATTTTCTAAAAGCTTTCCAACCATAACTTTACCATTATTTGGATCATTCTCATCACCTGATGCATAAGTAGCTTTAAAATATAAATCAATATAATTATCAGGATAAATGGAATTACTATAAGTAGTAGTCATATTAACAGTCATATAATATAAGACATAACCTTTAGGATAATCAAGTATTATACTATCTGGTAATTGATCTTTTTCAACCACTACACTAGAATAAAATAAGCTACCAGCAGGTATAACTGTATCTGCTCTAGAATATTTGTCGATAACACTCTGCTTAGAACGAACAACTTCACTCTTAAGCATAGCAGGGGGTACCTGAGTCTCACCTACCATATCCTCAGTAATCTGTGTACTAGGATCAATCTCTTGTAAAGCATATGGAACAGTAATTGGATTTGTTGCCTGTTTAACACGCCAATTGTATCCAACATACAAAACAACAATCGCAGCAATCACTCCCACAATAGTTACTGTATTCTTATTTGATAAAAATTTCTTTAAGCCAACCGTAATATTATTCATTCTTATTCTCCTTCTCTACTATTGAATACTACCTACACTTGTAATATTCAAATCTTTAATATAATCCCTATTTTGATTTGTAATAGCGATATTAGATTTATTTTTATTTTCAAGTATCATATCTGCATTAGTAGTAATATCGATACTTTCACCATCCTCAAAAGCCTTAATCAACTTCGTCTCACTTGCTGAAGTAATTTTAATACTTACTTTAGGAGGAGTTTCGTTAATATCATAGACTTGAATTCTATAATCACGACTTCCATCAACAGCTACAGCAAATCGTTTAACAAAACTTTCCATAAATTTTTCTTTATCCATTCTTAGCATACCAAACTGTCTATAATAAGCCATGTCAACAGCATCATGCATAGAAGCTTCTGTAGATTCCTTTAATAAGTAATAATCAAGTTCAGAACCACTTTGTTGACTACTAATTAAACTTATACTATAAAAACCTAAAATAGCCATTAAAATAATTCCAATTGTTAAAAATGCTTTATTCATATAGTATCACACCTCCTATATTATTTTGTATTATTTATAAAAGTAATAAGCTCTTCATCTACACTTGTATAAGAAGTAAGTAAATCACAAGACGTAGAAGAACTAAGATTATTACATTTTAAACCATTACCAGTAGGAGCTTTATTTACAGTAACAACACTCCGTAAATAATTACTCTTATAATAACTAAAATCAGGAATATTCGACTCAGAATATTTATTAGTATTATCTGTATTTTTAACATTTAAATACTTAGACTTATAAGAATTATTAATAGGTTTATACTCACCTTCATCAAAAGAAGTATAAGAGAATTTATTATTTTTAGAAGCTGACTTAATTGATGCGATTTGCCTTTTAGTTAAAGTTATGTCATAATCAAGTTCAGAATCACTATAAGGATTAGTACTTTCTATTTTTTTAACAAGCGATGAAGGGGTAACTGGATACCCTGCAATCGAAAGATTCGTTGCATTAACACTCCAGTTAAACCCCTCAGTTCTAGAAACTGCACTATCAGCCATACGCTCTACTTTAGAAGATTCCTCTCCTGTATAACTAAGACGACTAGGATTTACTTTCTGAGTTGCAAATGAACTCGTCTTAGTTTGAGGAAACATATTTTTAGTTGTTATAGATTTAGATACATAATTATCACTGGAAGTATCAGTAGTACTTTTCTTTCCTCCAGAACCAGTTGGAACATCTGGTTCACACTTTCCTGTAGTACATTTACCTGGATCTGGAACAGTTCCATTACAACCTTCACCGATACAAATATCTGGAACATCAGAATAATCATTAATTGCATAGAAGCAACCTAAATCAAAATTCCAATTATAATGTCCGAAATTTTGAACTTTACTAAAGATATTATACACTAATTCTTTATTAACAGCCCAATCTTCAAAGCTTTGAGTAATTTTTCCAGCTTTATTATATTGATACCAAGTCCACCAATGAGCATTTACATTTTTACCTGTAAGTGGAGTACAGTAATTACCAGGATGTCCAGTATACCATTTTTCCTCGGCTGGTTTTTTATAAACAACTTCACCATTTTTATTATTAATCCAAGCACCTGGGAAAGTAAGTATAGTATGATACATATTTGGATCTGACCTACCTGTACAAGTACCTGCATTATATTTTAGAATAGAATTGGCATGCAAATCTTTATTATCAAAATAACTCTTTTTACCAGTAACAGAAGCATTACTTTCTTCAAAAGTAACACATTCACCATTACTATTATAATTATCTCCATCACATATTTGTGTTGAAATTTCACCTTTTGTATCTTTATTAACACTCATAACATAAGTAGAACTATCTGTCTTACACTCAACTGTTGCAGTCTTTAAACAGTCACCTAAAGCGTCTGTATACTTCTTGATATTTAACTTATAATCTTCTTCTCCTTTTTCTTGTGAACCATAATAACAAGCTCCACCAGAAGCAGATTTAACAGAATCAACCTGCCAGTTACAAGTTTCATTACAACCACTATTTTGTTTAAATCCATTTACTGCTGAGTAAGTACCTACAAGATAACCAGGATAACAACTAGCATTTGATCGACAAGCTCTCCAATTTGAAGAAGTTGATTTTTGACCACACGTAGTACTTCCTTCATACCATTCTTGTTGATGACTTACATCGTTACATACAGTCTTAGCAGCATATTGTGGTGTTTTAAAGTAATAAGCAGCATATTGATCCCAATAACAATCAGAAGCAGGAATCCATTTAACCGTCTTTCCAGACACCTCATATTTACCAGTAACATTATTATTAACATAATTATAAACGGTTGTAGGATCTGCAGAAGAGGAAGGACAAGAATCTTTATTCGACATTTTACTAATTAAAAGTGCATCATGACGATAAGCATCAATTCCACTAAGACGATTAATAGACGAATCCTTAGTAAAAGCTAAACTACTAGATACTTTTTTCTTACTATTCTTCTTTGCATCATTAGATTTAGTATAAATATTATTATAACAACTATTGATACAACTTTGAGTATATTTACCATTATCACAAGTTCTTACACACTCATCAAAATCTTCTTCAGGTCCAGCCTGATCAAAAAATTTACCGATAACATTACCATTTGCTTTTCTACATACAGCCTTATATTCACATGGAACATAATCATTAATATCAGGGAAATCAGCAAAGTTAATATCAGATGCAATACATCTTACTGTGCTTTGAATTTCCACCTCATAGGTAAAACATTGTCCAGCAATAACTGCTTTAGGAGGACCATAAGTAGTAACTAATTCTTCACGACAAGTTGTCTTACAAACATTTACCTTCTTATCAGCAGTAGTAGTACTACCATCCCCTAATTTTAAATCTACGGTTTTCATTTTTTCTTCAATATAATATAAATATTGATAAGTTTTTTCATTTTTAGTACTACAAGTTAACATCTTATTACTTTTAGAACCTAATGAAGTATATACATCATTGTTTAAAGTCGTGTTTTTAACCTCTTTCCAAGAATACCCTGGAAGAGTAGCAGGAAGATCAGGTAATTTATCTAAAATCTTACCTTCACTTTCAGCTTTTAAATAAGGAACAAAATCATTATTCCAAAATGTTTTTAATGTATTTAAAACACTTTTTAAAGTACTTGTTGAAAAATTATATTTTCTAGATGAATCAAAACAAGGTGTTAATCCTTTTCTTATAAGTGTTTTCATTCTACTATCTGTAACTGTATTCTCAAAAGCAATTGCATCTGTACATACAGCTTTATTATTAGTAGTAAGCTCAACAGGACCAATTTCTTCATCAGAATCTTCTACAATATTAATATCAAATGTAGCAGCCCAAGACCAAACATCACAGTCTTCTTCTTCAACTACTTTAGCATCATTCTCAAAAAGAACGACAACATAGAAACTTGCATCTTTTGCTTTATTTTTATTATAAAATTTATCAATTTGAGCTCTTTTAATTTTATATTTTTCTGTTTGACCAGTTGCTATTTTCATAGAACCACTTGCACTTATAGCACGATCAACAGCTTCAACCTGCGCATCATAACTTTTATTAGCATAATCAGAATCTAATGCTCTGTCTGGAACCAACCATATAGAATAGGTACCACTTCCTAAAGAAACCTTAATACTTTTAATATCGCCTTCTTCTTCATCATAGGCAGTATTTACATTAGCACTTGCACTACTTATTCCAGGACATTTCTTTTTTCTAGCTGCATAAACATCATTATTAGAACCTATAATTGCTATAGATAATACTAATATCAAAAATAAGCCAACCCAATTTTTATTTTTTATATTAGATTTATGCATATAAATCATCTACTCCTTTCAATATTCCCTCTATTTCATTATAATTATCTTTTTTAGATACATCATAATTATAACCATTTTTACTTTCAATCATTTTAGCATCGATTTTAAAATCTCGATATTGATAACCTTGAAATCTTGTACAAGTAACCAATGAAATTATTCTATCCTCTTCACTTACTTCAACATCATAATCAAAATAACTCTCTTCTTTTGCAGTTTTAATATATTTTTTTAGTTTCTCTTTAGAATAAGAATTCACATCATAATCTAAGGTGCTAGAATCAGCAAGTGTAATAGCAAAGATTTGATATAAATAATTTTTACCATTAAATGTATACTGAATATATTTATTATCCTCATTAAAATCATAATAGATATATGACATAAGTTGCTCAAATTGCCTCATTTTACTATCACCAATTACTGGCTGACTTGATACATTTCTTATATTATGTCCAAGTACCATCAAATAGTTACTCTCTTCCTTAGGTTTAATGTTTACCCAAGAATACTCTAAATTATTAGCAAAACTAGCATGCATACTTTCACTTTTCATAATAATAGGATAATCAATATTTGTACCTTGAACTCGAATCCAACCGACAATATTTTCATCTCTATATTTCTTCTTAGCACTTAAAACTTCTTTATTTCTATCTTCAAGCTTATATATTGGAACAATATATTTAACTAAATCAAAACAATGAATAACATATATAGAAATACTGATAATAAGAACTAGAAATAATAAAAATATTATTTTTTTACCTCTCATATTCTTTTTCATTTCTGACACCTTTAACTAATCACTAATTTTATATGGATTATCTTTTGTACCATTACCACTGACAATAGATACATTTTTATTTAAATAACCAGTATATTTAATTCCACCATTCATCATATGAATACGATCAGCAATATCATAATAAACTGTACCATTAGCAGAACATAAATACTTAACTGTACTTTTTTTAGATGAATTCATATACCAAAAAGGATTTTCTCCAGAACTATACATTTCATATAAATTTGGAGCTGCAAACTTAACATTATATTCTTTCTCAGTTTTTTTCCCTATATAAGTAGATTTATTCTCATAAATGGGAACTTTAATAGTATGTTTAGTAAATAATCCTGTTTTTGTATAATTACCTACTGTATTTTCAATTATATATCCTATATTACCAGATTTTTCAGGATTATATGTATCCCCATCACCAAATTCATAAGCTCCATTAAGTACTTTATCAGTAACCACTTTGGTATAACCATCTTCTACTTCAACAATCCGATACAAAACACTTCCATAATTGATATATTCACCACTATATCTTTTATTAATTTTAGTCCCAGCTTTTCCTGTTCTAAAATCCCCAATATCATATGGATTAGAAATAGTACCATCACCATCTAAAATTTTTGTATTTTTTTTAAGAACCATACTCGGTCTTACATTAAAGTGATAACCTACACTATAATCCAAATATTTAGATTCTTGCTCTAAAAACATATTCTTAGTCGCCCACGCTTTTTTATCGCTTTCATTAGTAGAAGTCCAATTTATAGTATTAGTATAAAGATAACTCTCCCCCTCCTTTAAGCTACTATTATACTCATTTATCGACAAAAGTCCAACATTTTCTTTATTTTTTTTCACTTTACAGTCAATTTTTCTGTCAACCTCAGTATTAGAAGCAGTATCACTACACCATTTATAATTATCTACAATGTATTTTTTAGACTCTTCACTAAGATGATTATAATAATATTCATTAAGCCATTTATGAACAGACTTATAATCCAATTGGCTAATATCTTCATTACTAACTATCTTAACATTTCCATCATCTGTAATCCCCACAATACGAAACAATTGTCCAGAAAAACGAATATAGTTGTTTTCAACTAAACCTTTATAAATTCCATCTTTTGTATCTTTTTTTACTGTTTGATCTAAGCTTTGAATGACATGAACCACTCGAGTCACTACACTCTTATTTTCAAAGCTATCAGAAATACTATAAGTAATTTTATATTCACCAATTTTAGAAGTATCTACATCACTTTTTATAATAACCTTTTTTGTATCCATATCTCCATCAGTATTATCACGCACACTCTTAATTCCAGGATCTGTAAAATTCTCTCCTCGTTCAATTTCTAAATTTTCATTTCCTTTCAAAGTAATTACAGGCCCTTTATGATCAACCCGTGAACGAATAAGACCACATTTTAAATAAGTATAGTACTTATACTCCCCCTTATCTCTTTTGACCTTCACCCAACTTTCTTTCAAATCACATTCACTGCTACTATAAGCACTAGAAAGCATACCAATAAACTTTTTATCATAGAGTGTAAGCCCAGAAACAGTAGTTACATTTCCTTCTTGTGGTAAGAACTGCTTATTAAGTTCAAAATACCTTTCTGCAGCACTTTTAAAAGCAGACTCATTCTGATGAAATTTTAAAAAAGGATGAATAATAATAACCCATAATCCTGCTAAAAGAATAATGGCAATAACTAAAACTGAAAGACGATCTTTATTTAATTTCGATTTATTCATAATATCCCTCACTATTTAATTTTTAAGGTGTATCTCTTATTTCTAAGGGTATATTCAATAGATATTGAATGAGAATTTACTATTTCATCTTTGACCACAATAAAAATTTCTTTTCCTTGATAACCAGTATTTATAGCACTTTTAATATTTTCATACCTATCTTTCCCTTTACTATCCTTATACTTTATTCTACCATATTTAGTAGAAAAGTCAATAAATTCTTCGCCTTCAAAGTCACTAGAAGAAAATTGAATTCGAAGTATTTTTTTACCAGTTTCTGCCAGAACTTCGTTCACAAAACTAGAACAAACACTAGCACTAGGACAATAATATCGATTATAAGTAAAATTCTCGCCTATATCACTAGAATAAGGTGTAACTTCCTTTTTTGAGGAATCGATATAAGTAAAAGAAATTTTTTCATTTATATTAAAACTTCCTTGATCTTTTACTTCACTTACATCAATCATATTAAGCTTGATTTTACGCAAATAACTAACAAGAGGACCACCAAGCTCCTGATAATAAAGAACAAAACGATTTTTCTTTAATTTTTCACTCACCTTAAATACCAAATAAAATTCACGACTTTTATTAGAATATAAACTAAAACTACCATCTATGCCTCTTCCAATATCTGTAAAGTAATTATTATAATAACTTGTATAAACTTTATCAGAACTACCATTCATTAAATGATAACGTGCAAGATTAGGATTTACTTTTCGTTCGCTATTATTTTTTAAATTCATAACTAAAACAACAAACTTATAACCATCTTCTATTTTTTTCCCTGCTAAATCTTTATCTGTAATATAACTCTCTTTAATTGTAATAGAATACGCACCTGATTGAAAAGTATCCCCTTGCCTATAAGATTTATGACTCACTCCAAAATAATAATACCCTTGATACAAAATATAAATAGATGAAAGAATAAAAACAATATTACAAATAAAAGTATGTTCTTTATAAAAATAATATAAATTTCTCTTTGTTCGATTAAAAAGACGTATAATAGAATTCTTATCAAAATTAAAACTAATTTCAAATTCCTCTTGATCTGCACTATCAAGCTCTAAAAATTCTTTATCATGCTTAAAATCAAAATTTTTTAAGTCAATTCCTAAAACACGAATACCAAGTAGTACAAGAATAGGATATTCTAAAAAAATTACGATTCTAAGCATATCTCTATAAATCAAAACTCCACTAATAGAAGTCCCCACACCATAAGACTGAAAATAACCACTAATAGATACAACACTAAAAAGCAAAAGAATATATTCAAAAATATATAGCAAATAAATTTTCCAAGGTTTATTCTTTCTTTTTAATAAAACAAGTAATAAAAAGCTACCAACAATAATAAGAAGAATTGCAAAATAAAACAAAAAACCAGTATGAGAAGAGAAAGACTCTAAACTAGCACTATAAGTACCATAGTGAATAAATTCTTTTACAAATTTCATAATAGAATTTACTTTAAAATAAACAAAAACACAAAGAAGCAAAACCACAATATGTATCTTCTTAAAATTTTTAATCAAAAAAGCATATGGTTTACGAAAAATCATATAACCCCTCCATCCTTAGAATCATTATAACGTACTTTACTTTTTTTTTAAAGATATGATATAATTTTTTAAAGAAGAAAGAAGGAAAAAAATGAAGAAAAATTTTATAAAAACAATATTCTTACTTATTATAATCACATTAATGACTGGCTGCTCTAATGTCTTACAAAGAGTGGATTTCAAAGAATTAGAAGAAAAAATCAAAAATAAAGAGAGTTTTATTTTACTAATAAGTCAAGAAAGCTGTAGTCATTGTGAAGATTACACACCAAAAATAAAAAAAGTATTAAAAAATAATAACCTAGAAGCCTATAATTTAAATATAACATATGTATCGGAAGAAGATTTTAATAAATTTAAAGAAATATTTGAGTTTGAAGGAACACCTACCACTATATTTATAAAGGACGGAGAAGAACAAAAAAACACACGTCTTGTTGGAAATGTAAGTGAAAAAAAATTAAAAGAAGCCCTAAAAAAAGAAAAATATTTAAAATAAAAAAACAAACACAAAAGGATTGTATATACTATCAAGAAACAATCCTTTTTATTATTAATTTCTATAATATTTAATCTTCTCATTAACAATATTAATATTTAAACAATTTAATATTATAGTTTTAAACTACAACCGACTTCCATGGCAAAAGAAAGCAAGACCTGTATTACAACTGAATGCAAACTCTCCTGCATATCCTCCCCCATCATCAACAATCCAAGAAGCACCATGATACGCCCAAGGCACGTTCGCATAAATAGGAATAGAAAGATCACCGTAAAAGTCTTAAATATTACATTCTAATAAAAAGCTCTATAATATTTTGTTTTTTCATCAACATAATTAATATCTAAACAATTTAATATTATAGTTTCATACTACAACCGACTTCCATACTCATGAAACAATCGTCCTTGATCAAGTCCATATGAAAACTCTCCTGCATCTACACCATAAGTCCAACGACCACCATGGTACATCCAGGGACTATTAAAATGAACAAAATTCACATGGTCACCGTAAAAGCTATTCTCACATTTATTTTTTATCCATTATAAAGGCCATAAACAAAATTACTAATTCTAATAAATCTTTGATACACCAAAACAATATTTCTATAATATTAAATTCTAATTACAACTTAGATAATTTAATTTGTTATCATATTATAGTCTTACATATTCCAACCGACTTCCATAGGCATAATTAGCAAAACCTGTATTACGAGCAGTTGAGATCTCACCTGCACCTGTGCCACGGTACCAATCTCCACCAGAACAAGAAAAAGATCCAGAAGAAGAAACAAAATCTACCCAATCACCGTAAATCATATAAAAAACTTTATAATATTTTATTTTTCCGTTAATACCATTAATTTCTAAACAAAATTATATTATAATTCTACATTACAACCGACTTCCATCATCGCGACTAACAAGACCTGTAGCTCGTCCAAAAGAAAACTCACCTGTGAAAGTACCATAAATCCAATAACCACCATGAGTAATCCAAGAATAAGTAACATCAATAGAATAAACAAAATCATCGTAAAGACCTATTCTTATAATTATTTTTCTCCACCATAATTTCAAAAGTAAAATACAATTTAATTCTTTTATTATTAACTATTTATTATGTACCTTTCATCTACAAAAATAATATTTCTATAATATTAAATTCTAATTACAACTTAGATAATTTAATTTGTTATCATATTATAGTCTTATGTATACCAACCGACTTCCACCAGAATCATGTGCTTCACCTGGAGTAAAAGAGAAAGTAAAAATACCTGTAATAACTCCATCAAGCCAACTACCTCCATGTAAAAAACATGGATGACTAATAATCAAAAAATTAGTATAATCACCGTAAAAGCATAAAACACTTTATTACATTTGAAATAAAAACTCTATAATATTTTATTTTTTCGTTAACATTATTACTATTTAAACAATCCAATATTATAGTTATACACTACAACCGACTTCCAGAAAAATTATTCGCCTCACTAGAAGTACGAGTAAAACAAAAATTACCTACCAAAAGTTCAGCCCACCAAGGACCACTATGTCCTGACCAAGGTTCAACAAAATTTACAAAATTCATCCAATCACCGTAAAAGTAAAATAGAAAAAATCATCATAAAAAGAAAAAGGAACTAATTCACATACTTTTATTTTTTAAACTGATGATCTATAAGGTCACATCTATTTAAATATTCTTGATATAAGTCACTAGGAATGATTTCCTTAGGAAGATAAATTTCCTGTATTTGTGTAAATATATCTTGCATTCTCGAAAATCCAATTCTATCCTGTGCATCTTGCATACTACAAGGTGTTAAATCATAATTCAGAAATAATTGATCAAACAAAAATTGATCAGGAGTTTGAAATCCAATTTGAGCAGTTGCTTGAATAAAACTAATGAAAAGATAAGTAGAAGCTTCTTCTAAATATATTTCATAACAGATATTAGGTGTAAATTGAAGTACCTTTTGATTAATGGTATAAAAATTCATAAGTTCTTGTATATCCCCATGATATTCTTCTAAATGACAATAATAGGAAAAGAAGTCCTCATCTTCTTTACACACTCCAAAATGTTCTTGAAAAAAAGAAAAATCAAAAACACTTTTAAACTCATACTCTGTTATATTCTCACAAGTTTCTGTATTAATTACTACAAAACTACAAGTACCTAAATATAAAATCACATATATCTTATTATTATATTGAACCAATTTAAATTGATGTAATGAAGTATAAAATTCACAATACTCAATATTTTTTTCACACATAAAATGCAATTCTTTCCATATTTTTGGTATAAAAGAAAGCCTAGAAACAAAATCTATAGCTAAAACACCATCTTCTACTTCAAAATATTTAGAAAATAATTGTTCCCTCAATTGTTCTTTTGAAATATCTTTATACATAAAAACCTCAAAATATAGAACTAATCAATAGAAATAAGTTCGTATACCCTTGTACCAATTCCTTGATTTTCAGCACTTTCAATAGTTAAAAGTCCATTACGTGATTCAATTCTTTCAACTAATGTATCACGACCAACATCTTTCGAGTTATAAACCAAATCAACACAAGCTTGATCAAGTGCTACAGGATCAATTGACGCAAGAATACCAATATCAGCCATACAAGGATCTTCTGCTACATGACAACAATCACAATCAACTGACATATTAACCATTGCATTAATATAAACAATATTTTCCCCATAAAAATCTGTTATTGTCTTTGCAGAATCAGCCATAGACTTCAAAAAAGAATCATGATCAGCATTCATTAAATCATCAAAAGAAGCATCTTCTATTCCACCTGTATGAATATAACTTTTTCCCTTACTAGAAGCAAGACCAATAGAAATATTTTTTAAAGCCCCACCAAATCCTCCCATAGGATGACCTTTAAAATGAGACAAAATAAGCATAGAATCATAATTTTTCATTTTAGAACCCACATAATTCTTCTGAATCACAGAACCTGTTTCATTTATAAGTATCTCATCGTGTTCACTATCTAAAATATCAACAGTAAAGTACTTATTCCAACCATGTTTTTCCATAAGTTCCAAATGTTTTTCTGTTGTGTTACGCATTCCCTCATAAGCTGTATTACACTCCACAACAACTCCATCCACATATTCAATTATATTTTTAACAAAATCAGGTTTCATATAATTTTGATTTCCTTCTTCCCCAGAATGAAGCTTTACAGCCACTTTTCCTTTTAAAGAAACACCCAACTTATCATATAACTTTACAAGACTCTCTCCATCAATATTTTTTGTAAAATAAACTTTAGATTTTTCCATATCCTTCTCCTTTTAATTATACTACACATTTATTTTAGCATTTTCCAGAAAATAAACAAGAGTCTAAACTTGAAACAAAATAGACTCTAATAAAAACTTAGGAATAATACTAGTAGGAATTTTAATATCTTTTAATTTTGAACACATTTTTTTCACCTGACTCAAATTATTTACATTACTAACATCTTGCATAACTAAATTCGTATCAATTTTTATAGAATTGATATCATCAACCATATACTTATCTCCAAAATAAAGAGTTAAATTTCCACCTAAAAGACTAAAATCCAAATAAGTCATGAACTGATCTTCTTCTTCTAATTTATACTTAAAATAAGGACTAGTTAAAAACAAATTTTTATTTATAGTTACAAAATCTAGAAGTTTTAAAAGTCCACCTTCTAAAAATTCAACAGAATAATAGATATCAGGTGCATAACCCACTTTATTTTCAGAAAAATTAGTAATAAAGAATTGCTCTGAAAAAGGATATAAACTATTTTTAAAAACAACTTGTTTTTTATGATCTAAATCAATACATAAATAAGTCCAAGAATAAAATTGAACAATTAAATAATTTGTATCATGATAATTAATAAGTTCTATCCGATTCACATAAACAGTATGACGAAATTCTGGACAATAATTTCTTAGTATCCCAAGAAATTCATCCCACTTATTATGATATTCACTTACACTATGAATCACTTTTTTAATATCAATTCCATTCTCATTCGCTTCATTATTGGTAAAATAAAGTTTAAATAATTTTTTTTGTTTTTCATTTAATAATTTCTGTTTCATCATGATTTCCCCCTGGTTATTTATTCTAACATAATTTTAGATTTTTACTAGAGAAAAATAATATTTTTTTAACTAATTTTTTCTATCTATAATGCTAAAACAGACTCAAGTGCTAAAATAACCATATCTGTAAAAGACTTTTCTCTTTGTTCACTAGTCGTTTCTTGATGAGATATAAAGCTATCAGAAATAGTAAGCAAGCAAGCAGCACGCTTACCTAACAAATTAGCATTATGAAAAAGAGCAAAAGACTCCATTTCAACGGCTAAACAACCATATTTTTGTGAAAGGAAAAGATAGGGATTATTCTCCCTATAAAACACATCACTACTGTGTACAGTTCCAATATGTAAAGTTTGCCCTCTTGATTGAGCAGTAACCTTAATAACATCATTTAATTCTTTAGTAGAAGATAAAATGGTATCACTACAGCCGTTCTGCGTCTTAGCATAACTTGACTCTGAATAAACATCCTTTGCAAGTACAACATCAAATAAATTCAAATCTTCTACGTAAGCACCCGCACTTCCAATACGAATAATCGTATCTACATGATAAAATTGATAAAGTTCATAAGAATAAATCCCCATGCTGGGCATTCCCATACCAGAAGCCATAACCGTAATTTCCTTTCCCTTATAAAGACCAGTATACGCATACATTCCTCTAACTCGATTTACAAGCTTTACAGCATCTAGATATGTCTCAGCTATAAATTTAGCCCGCATAGGATCTCCTGGCATTAAAACAATTTTAGCTATTTCTCCTTCTTTAGCTTCTATATGTGGTGTCATACAATCATTCCTTTCTAAAATCCACTTTCATAGTACCAATACCACCCTTTAATTCTAATAAATGTCTACCTTCTCCAAACATAGAAGTAGAAATTTTTTCTCCATCAATTTCTATATTTCCAATCCCATTTTCAACTAAAAAACGGTAATCAGACTTATTCCCTATTAAATGAAGTGAAATCATACCAACCCCACATTCAATTTTGCTATGTCCAGTAAGAACAGAATCTATAGACACATGACCTGCACCCGACTCTAGATCAAGATTATTAAGTAAAGACTTAGTAATAGAAATTTTACCCGCTCCACCTTCTATATCTGCCTCATTAAATTTAGAATCAGAAATAGTAAGCGTACCTGCTCCCTGTTCTATGGAAAAAGAAGCAGCAGTAATATTAGAAATTTGAACCTGACCAGCATCAAAGGAAATGTCTAAATCCTCGAGAATAGCATGATCTTGTACAAAAATAGTAATAGTACTAGGTCCACCCTTAGAAAAGAAGAATCCTTTTTTTTCCTCAATTTCTAACTCCCCTCGTTGATGATTTACCTGAATCATATTAGAACCACGAATATGAATCCCAAAATAATCGCCTTGTTTAATCTCAATTTTACTAGAAGAAACATCAACAGAAATAGAATGAATCAAATCATACTTTTTTTCCAAATTAGTAGAAGGAAAAAAGGAAAAACCAAAAACTAAGAAAATCATAAAACTCAAAAAAGCTAAACTACATAAAAAAGCTAAAAAAAGTGCAAAAATTTTTACAAATTTCACTGAATAATCACCCCTCCAAAAATAGCTGTGGCATCAATATAAATAGTTTTTTTATAATCTTTAGCTTCACGAATAATATTACGAACCTCACCAAAAACAGGACAAGATTTTACAACCACCTTCACATCATCTGGTACTAAAATAGTAATTCCACCAAAGGTAGCACTAGCTCGAATAGATGAAGATTTACCAAGTTTAGCTTTTCTAAGATCAAGTTTTATATATCCAAAGACTGCTTCAATATCTCCCTCTTTAAACTCTTCATCATCTTTATCAATCTTCATTTCTGAAAAAGTAGCCATGATTTTATCTCCAAAATCTCCTTTTTTTTCATTCATTTTATGAGAAAATTCCTTTTTCATACCCTGACTAAAGAAAAGGAAAAAGCCAATTAAAATCAAAAGAAAAGGAAAAATAAGTTGAAAAATAGTGGCAAAACTAACAATATCCCTAGCATCGAATAAAAGACAAATACCAAGCAAAAATAATAGAAAACTACTTCCCTTATTTTGCTTACTAATAAGTCCAATAGAAGCTGGAATAATTAAAAAAAGAGTCCACCAACCATCAAAAAATATATTAATATTTGTAAATCCCAAAGTATTTGTACCTATAATCATTCCTAAAAGAATGAATACAACACCCCATAAAATTTTATTAAATTCCCTCATAATTATCCCTTCTAACTCTCATATTTTATTCTTTTCACTTTTTCTATTTGCTCATCAAAAGATTCATTCTCATATGTATCTAATAATTTTAATGTAATAGCAGTCCACTTATGCATAGGTTCACACTCAGAAAAAGGACTAAGATAATTTCCTTTGAAAAGATACTCATAAAATATAGGTAACTCATCAGAATAGACAACAGCATCATCACCTATTTGAGCTCTTTTTCTAATCAATTCATAACGTATTATATTATAAACCGCAAGATAGGAAGACTCCTCATCACAAATCCTTGGAATAGTACAATGCACTTCACCATTTTCTTCAAATACTCCAACAGATGTATCATCTTCTACAATATCCTTTAATGAACGATTCATCTCATCAAGTAAAGTAAAATAATCAAGAATCTCACCCTCTATATCTAGATCATAAACCCCTTCTAAAAACAACATAAATTTAATCTGATCAAAACTAAATCCCTTCAAATAGGCTATATGCTTAGAAATATCATCTTTCTGATGAAAAGAAAAGCCACCTCTAGGCTTATAAAATTTATTTGCAAGTTCCATATCCAAAGCCTCTCTTAAGTGATCAAACAATTGTTGAAAATAGGCTTCTTCACTCTGTGCCTTCTTTGCAACAGAATCAAAATAAGCACTTAAATTTTCTATCTTTATCCTTTTATTATTTTTAAATATAAAATTAAGGACTTTAAACTCTACTCCTAAACCACTAAGACATCCATGAATCTCATCATTTAATATCTGCTGCATTTCTTTATTCATACCAAAAGTCTTTTCAATAGCATAACTATAACAAAATTGCTCATATTTTTTAAGCAAATATTCCAAAGCTATACTTCTATAACAAGATAATAAAAAAAATTTACTATAATATTGCATAAAGCTTCCTCCCAATTAGCATAATTATACTACATATTCGAAGAAAAACCACTATAAATTTTAGCAATATTTTCTGCTTGCACAATTCCATCTACAGCACTAGACATAATTCCACCAGCATAACCTGCACCTTCACCACTTGGATAAATCCCTAAAATATTAGATACACCTAAAGAATCTCTTTCGATTCGAATGGGAGAAGAAGTACGAGACTCTATACCCGCTAAAATAGAATCATCTTTTGCAAAACCATGTATTTTAGCATCAAAAGATTCAATTGCATCAATCAAAGCACAATTAATAGACTCAGAAAAAAGTTCTCTTAAATTCCCAAAAGAATATTCACCCTTCATTACAGGAAAAACATCCCCTAATGATTCACTGGTCTTATTGTTCTTAAAATCAACATATTTCTGCACAGGTATTCTGCCACCACCAAGAATATAAGCTTTTTCTTCCAAATCTCTTTGAAAATGAATACCTGCAAAGACACCTTCACCATAATCCCTTTCATCTACAGTCACAATAATAGCAGAATTAGAATTTTCTGTATCTCTTTTATAATTACTCATTCCATTCACAACGAGTCCACCATTTTCACTAGAAGAATTTACAACATACCCTCCAGGACACATGCAAAAAGAATAAATTCCTCTCCCCTTAAAATGATGTGTAAGTTTATAACTAGCAGCAGACAGAAAATTATAAGAGTCACCATACTGACTTTTATCAATCATCTCCCGAGAATGTTGTATACGAAGTCCAACTGCAAAAGGCTTGGAGTACATAACAAGACCTTTATCATAAAGTAAAGAAAAAGTATCCCTTGCACTATGCCCTATAGCAAGAACCAAAACTTCACACAATATCTTTTGATGATGATTAATCTCTACACCATATACCACATTATCTTTTATCAAAATATCAGTAAGACAACTCTGATACCAAAACTCTCCTCCCATATCTATAATTTTATTACGTAAACGAATAACTACATGACGAAGAATATCTGTTCCAATATGAGGCTTATTCATATATAAAATTTCAGAAGGTGCACCACATTCCACAAATAACTCTAGTATTTTTTTCTGCCTACCAAACTTATCTTTTACAAGTGTATTTAACTTTCCATCTGAAAAGGTCCCTGCACCACCCTCACCAAATTGAACATTACTATTTACATTCAAAATAGTCTTATTCCAAAACTCTTCTACAGATTTTACTCTCTCTTCTATTTTCTCCCCTCTTTCTATAATAATAGGATAATAACCATTTTCGGCCAAAAAATAGGCACAAAAAAGTCCAGCAGGACCACTTCCAACAATAATAGGTCTCTTACTTAAAATCTTTTTTCCTAGAATAGGAAAAGAATAAGATTCTACTCTAGCTTTAAAAATATTAGAATTCTTATTCCTTTTTAATATAGATTCTTCTCCATCTACATCTACAAAAACTTCATAAATAAAAAAGATTTGTGGTTTATATCGTGCATCAATAGATTTTTTTACGATTTTAATATTCTTAATCCTATTTATATTTACCTTTAACAAAATAGCACACTTCTGATATAAAAACTTCTCACTATCCTCTACTATATTTACTTTAATTTGCCTAATCTTAATCACAAATATCACTCCCTGCAAGTATTCCACTTAAAAAAGCAAAAGTAAGATTATAACCTCCACAATCTCCATTCACATCAAGTACTTCTCCAGTAACATATAAGTCTTTTATGAGACGAGACTGCATAGTTAAAAGATCAATATCAAGAAGAGAAACTCCACCTGATGTAATTTGTGCACTATTAAAAGAATTGGTACCACAAACAGGCAAATGAAACTCTACAAAATTTTTAGCAAGTTCATTTTTTTCTTTAAAAGAAAGATTATTCCATTTTTTATGAAGAGAAATAGAACTATATTGTATTAAAATATTAACAAGTTTATATGGAAGATAAGTATCTAGGAGTTCACTAATATCTCTTAAACAAAGACTTTTATTTCGCTCATCCAAAAGCCGAATAAAATCATCTCGGCAAGTACAAAAAGCAGGAAGAAAATTAATAACAAGTTCTTCTGTTTTACCTAAATCAAGTCCACGACTAACAAAACCACTAAGTTGCATAACACAAATACCACTTACTCCATAATTTGTTAATAAAAGCTCTCCTGTCTCTTCTTTTACATATGAAAAATCTTCATATAATTTAATATTGGCCTCTACTCGAATTCCAGACCAATTTTTCAAAAAAGAACCCACTGCATTTAATTGTACAAGAGCAGGTAAAGGTTTAATAATCGTATGGCCCATTCCCTCTAAAATCTTATAAAAATTACCATCACTACCCGTTTTAGGATAACTCATTCCGCCAACAGAAATAACAACCTTTTCTGCAGAATAGCACTTATTATCTGTTTTAATAAGAAAAAGATCTCCTTCTTTTTCTACACTTTCTACAAATGTATCAGTATGAATTTCTATCCCCTTTTCTTTTGCTGTCAAAATAAGTGCATTTTCTATACTAATAGACTGATTCGAATAAGGATAATAGTAACCCTCTTTTATTCTAGGAACAATACCTATTTTGTTAAAAAAAGATGTAACTTTTAAAAGATTATCATGATAAATAACCTGATTAAGTAACTCATTATTGCTACTATGATAAAACTTTATAGATTGATTTTCGTTATAATAATTACATCTCCCATTTCCAGTAAGCAACAACTTTTTACAACACTTACTATTACGTTCTAATATAAGCACTTGATTTTTTTTATTTTTGGCAGAAATAGCAGCAACCAGCCCACTAACACCTCCACCAATAATGACAACTCTCATACAAAACCTCCAAATTCACTTTAACTCATTTTAACATATAATCTATATTTATTAAAAGAAAATAAAATAGACTAGCACAAATTCTATAATTAAATATTTATTATCCAGAAAAATAACTTACATCTACATAAAATTATAGTATTTATACAACCGACTTCCAGCATTATAAACTCGCCCACCATAAGTTAGAGAAAAATAAAAAACTCCTACCAAAACATCATCACACCATTCTGCACTATGTCCTGCCCAAGGCCGATTTGCAATTATAAAATTAGACAAATCACCGTAAAAAGTACCCTATCGTAGTAATAAACATTTTTACTTTACTGGATAAAGTTTTAAGTCACACTATACTACTCTTTTATTATA